>SKTN01000397.1 GCA_007117945.1 Nitriliruptoraceae bacterium
GACGGCACGGTAGCGGTGGCCGCGGCTACGGTCCGGCCACGCCGCGCCGGGGAGAGCGCCATGACCCGCACCGTCATCCGGACCTGCCCGCTGTGCGAGGCCACCTGCGGCCTGCGCCTGGAGCTCGACGCGGACGACCGGGTGGTGTCGGTGCGCGGGGACGAGCAGGACGTGTTCAGCGCCGGCTACCTGTGCCCCAAGGGCGCCACGATCGGTGAGCTGGAGGCCGACCCGGACCGGCTCACCACACCCCGTATCCGGCGGGACGGGCAGCTGGTGGAGGCCACCTGGCAGGAGGCCTACGCCGAGGTGGCACGGCGCCTGCAGGCCGTCCAGGCCGCGCACGGCCACGAGGCCGTCGCCCTCTACCTCGGCAACCCCAACGTGCACAACCTGTCGGGCCAGCTCTACGTGCGTCCCCTGGCCAAGGCCCTGCAGACCCCCAACATCAGCTCCGCCTCCAGCGTGGACCAGCTGCCCAAGCACGTTGCGTGCGGCTACCTGTTCGGCGACCCCCTGGCCATCCCGGTGCCCGACATCGACCGCACGGAGCTGCTGGTGGTCCTCGGCGGCAATCCGCGGGTGTCCAACGGCTCCCTGATGACCGCGCCGGACCTGCCTGGCCGCCTGAACGCCCTGCGCCGGCGCGGGGGCCGCCTGGTGGTCGTCGACCCCGTGCGCACCCGCACCGCCGAGCGGGCCGATCAGCACCTGGCGATCCGCCCCGGCGCGGACGTGTGGCTGCTGCTGGCGGTGATCGAGACCCTGGCGAGCGAGGGGCTGGTCGATCCCGGGGACCACCTCACCGACCACCTCGACGGCCTCGAGGAGGTGCTGGCCCTGGCCGCGCCCTTCACCGCTGAGCGGGTCGCCGCGGCCTGCGGGCTGCACGCGGAGGAGATCCGGGGGCTCGCCCGGGAGCTGGCCGCAACCCCGCGGGCGGTGGTGTACGGGCGGCTCGGGACCTCCACCGTGCCCTTCGGCACCGTGACCTCCTGGCTGGTCGATGTCGTCAACGTCCTCACCGGCAACCTGGACCGCCCCGGCGGGGCGATGTTCCCTCTGCCCGCGCACCACCGCAGCCCGCGCCGTCCCTTCCGCCACGCCCGCCGGCACAGCCGGGTACGGGGCCTGCCCGAGGCGATCGGCGAGCTGCCCGTCGCGGGCCTGATCGACGAGATGACCACCCCCGGCCCCGGTCAGGTCCGGGCCCTGATCACCGTCGCCGGGAACCCGGTGCTGTCCACCCCCGAGGGCGCGCGGCTGGACGCGGCGCTGGCGGACCTGGACCTGGTGATCGCGGTGGACCCCTACGTCACGGCCACCACCCGGCACGCCGATGTGCTCCTGCCGCCGCCGGCGATCCTGCAGCGGCCCCACTACGACCTGGCCTTCACCGCACTCGCGGTGCGCAACGTCGCCAACCACTCCCCCGCTGCGGTGCCCCTGGCCGAGGGTCAGCCCGACGAGTGGGAGATCCTGCTGACCCTGGCGGCCATCGCGCTCGGTCAGCAGCCACCGGTCGACGTCGAGGTCGCCGACGCCTTCGTCCTCCAGCAGGCCGTCGCCGGCGTGGTCGCCGACCCCGGAGCGCGTCTGGCCACCCGGGACCCCGACGAGGTGGTCGCCGCGCTCGCCGGGCGGCGGGGCCCGGAGCGGCTCCTCGACCTGCTGCTGCGTGCCGGGCCCTACGGCGACGGCTTCGGGACCCACCCCGACGGCCTCAGCCTGGCGGCGCTGGAGGCCCAGCCCCACGGCGTCGACCTGGGGCCCCTGACCCCACGGGTCCCTGGGGTCCTGGCCACGGCCTCGGGCCGGATCGAGCTCGCACCGGCGGCGATCGTCGCCGACCTGGAGCGGGTGGCGCGCCACCTCGATGCCGTGGACGCCACCGCGGCGACAGCGAGCGACCCGGGTGATCGCCGCCCGCTGGTCCTGGTGGGCCGCCGGCACCTGCGCACCAACAACTCCTGGTCCCACAACCTCCCCGGGCTCGCCAAGGGCCAGCAGCTGTGCACCCTGCAGCTGCACCCCGAGGACGCCGCCGTCCGGGGCGTGGTGGACGGCGGGCAGGCGGTGGTGCGCTCCGCCGCCGGCAGCGTCACCGCCGAGGTGGAGGTCACCGACCGGCTGCGCCCCGGTGTGGTCAGCCTGCCCCATGGTTTCGGCCACGACCTCGAGGGTGTGGAGCTGTCCGTGGCACGGGCCCGGGGTGGCGCCAACGCGAACGTGCTCAGCTCCCGCAGCGAGGTGGACGCGGTCAGCGGCAACGCCGTGCTCAACGGCATCGAGGTCCAGGTGGCACCGGCGTGAACCTGCCCACGGGTGATGCCGGCACCCAGCGGCGGATCGGGAGCCGCCTCGCCGAGCTCGCGCAGCGCATCGCCGCCTGGCCCCTGCCCGGTGGCGAACACTGCTACCGCTCGGGCGTCGGCTACCTCGACGTCGCGGGGTTCGGGCCCGAGGCCGGGCGTCTGGCCATCGCCGCGGTGACCGTGGACGGCGAGGTGCACGCCGTCGGTGACCACGAGGTGGCCGTGCCCCTGCACTCGGTGTCGAAGGTGTTCACCTACGGGCAGGTGCTGGCCGACCTCGGGCCGGAGGCGGTGCTCGCCCGCGTCGGCGTGGAGCCGAGCGGCGACGCCTTCAACGCCCTGCGCGTGGACGAGCGCACCCTGCGCCCCTTCAACCCCATGGTCAACGCCGGTGCCCTGGTGACCACGAGCCTGGTCCCCGGGCCCGACCCGCAGACGCGCTTCGCCCGCATCCTCGCCACCCTGCGCGCCTTCGCCGGGGGCGATGAGCTGACCGTGGACGCCGACACCCTGGCGGCGGAGCTCGCCACCGCCGACCGCAACCGTGGCACGGCCTACCTGCTGCGCAGCGCCGGCCTGCTCGAGGGTGACGTGGAGGCGGTGCTGACCCGCTACCTCCAGCAGTGCGCGGTGCACGTCACCTCGACCCAGCTGGCCCTGATGGCCGCGACGCTGGCCGCCGGGGGACGCAACCCCCGCACGGGCGCGCAGGTGCTGCCCCGGCGGCGGGTGCGGGACGTGCTCAGCGTGATGCACACCTGTGGCATGTACGACTTCGCCGGGGAGTGGGCCTTCGAGATCGGCTTCCCCGCCAAGGGCGGCGTGGGTGGCCTGATCCTGGCGGTGATCCCCGGCAAGATGGGCATCGCCGTGTGGTCGCCGCCCCTGGACGCCTACGGCAACAGCGTCAAGGGGGTGCAGACCTGCCGTGAGCTGTCGGCGCGCCTGGGGCTGCACGTCTTCGCGACCCCCGAGGAGGACGCCCTGCTCACCGCGGCCGCCCCACCACGCGCGCTGCCGGTGCCCCTGGAGGACGTGGTGGAGCGCCCCGTGGAGCCGCCGGAGGCCTGGGCCGGTCCACCGCCGCCACAGCGGTGACCCGCCGCGCGCCGGCGGGTCGGGCTCAGGACACCGGGTCGGCAGCCGTGGCGGTGCGCTCCTCGGCGTAGCTGACCACGGGCTCGCGGGGCAGGACCTCCCGGTCGGCCTGGAGCTCGGTGGCGGCGAGGTAGCTGTGCATGCCACCGGCCAGGGTGGCGACGTCCGCGAAGCCGTGCTGGACCAGGATGCGGTAGGCGAGGTAGCTGCGGAACCCCACCGCGCAGTACAGCCGCAGCGGCTGGCTGCGGTCGAGGCCGTCCAGCGCGGCCCGCAGCTGATCGAGGGGCAGGTTCCGCGCGCCGGGGAGGTGGCCGGCGGCGAACTCGTCGGGCCCGCGCACGTCCAGGATGCGGGCACCGGCGGTGTCCTGCTCGCAGCGGTCCGCGTACCACAGGGCCACGTCGCCGCGCAGCAGGTTCGCGCCGAGGAAGCCGGCCATGTTCACCGGGTCCTTGGCGGCGCCGAAGGGCGGGGCGTAGGCGAGCTCGAGGGTCTCGAGGTCGTAGACGGTCATGCCGGCATGCAGCGCCGTGGCCAGCACGTCGAGCCGCTTGTCCACCCCGTCGAAGCCGACGATCCCCGCACCGAGCAGGCGCCCGGTGTCGGGGGCGAACAGGACCTTGAGGTGCATCGCGGCGGTCCCCGGGTAGTAGCCGGCGTGGCCCGAGGGGTGCAGCTGCACGCGTTCGAAGGGGATGCCGGCCGCCTCGAGCTGGCGCTGGTTGGCGCCCACCCCACCGGCGACCAGGTCGAACACCTTGACGATGCCCGTGCCCTGGACGGTGCCGAAGGTGGTGTCCCGCCCGCACAGGTTGTCGGCGACCACCCGGCCCTGACGGTTCGCGGGCCCCGCCAGGGGGATAAGCCAGGAGCCGGGCAGGACGGTGTGACGGACCTCCACGGCGTCCCCGGCGGCGTAGACGTCCGGCAGGTTGGTCCGCAGGCGCTCGTCCACGGCGATGCCGCCGCGGGGGCCGAGCTCGACACCGGCGGCCTCGGCCAGGGCGGTGTTGGGGCGCACCCCCGCCGCCAGCAGCACCAGGTCGGTGCTGATCCGGGTGCCGTCAGCCAGGGTCACCGCGAGCCGGCCATCCTCGGTGGGGGCGAAGCTGGAGGCACCGACACCGAGGTGGAGCCCGACCCCGTTGGCGCGCAGGTGGGCCTCCATGGCCGAGGTCAGCTCGCGGTCCAGCGGCGGCATCAGCTGGTCCGCGAGCTCCACCAGGGTCACCTCACGGCCGCGGTGGCGCAGGTTCTCCGCCATCTCCAGGCCGATGTAACCCCCGCCGATCACCACGGCGTGGGCGACCTCGGGCCGGCCGTCGGCGGCCACGGCGTCCACCCGCGCCTTGATGGCGTCCATGTCCTCCATGCGCCGCAGCACGTGGACCCGCGGGTCGTCGATCCCCGGCAGGGGCGGGACCACGGGCACCGCACCCGGGCACAGCACCAGGCGGTCGTAGGTCAGCTCCTGCTCCGCACCCGTGGCGCGGACCCGGGCCGTGACCGTGCGCGCGGCCGGGTCGATGGCCACCACCTCGGTGCCCGTGCGCACATCGAGGTTGAGCGAGGCCCGCAGGCTCTCGGGGGTCTGGAGCAGCAGGCGGTCCCGGTCCTCGATCACCTCCCCGATGTGGTAGGGCAGGCCGCAGTTGGCGAAGGAGACGAAGGCATCGCGCTCGAACACGACGATCTCCGCCGACTCGTCGAGGCGGCGCGCCCGTGCCGCCGTAGACATCCCCGCGGCCACGCCGCCCACGATCACGATGCGCACCTGATCCTCCTCGCAGGGCCACCCCGCGAGGAGGGCCCGATATGTCCGTACATCTTTGGCCGGGACGGTACGGCATCGCACGCAGGTGGTGTGCCGTGCCCCGCTCAGCGCCGAGGCTGCAGGGGACGTGCCCCCTCCGGCAGGGGCTGCCCGGCCTTGGCGAGACCGTGGTCACGACGGGCCCGCATCACCCCCTCGGAGATCGTGCGCCACAGGTGGTCGTCCCCGATCCGCTCCCGCAGCCCGGAGCGCTTGAGCACCACACGGGCGTTGTAGAGCACCCGCACGAGGTAGAGGTCCACGTCACGCCGACGCAGGCGGGTCAGCAGCTTGTCGAGCATGTCCGTACTGGTGCTGTCGAGCTGGTCCGTGGCCTCGAGGTCGAGGATCACCGCCCGCGTGGTGGGGTCGGCATCGACGAGGGCGATCACCTGCTCCTCGACCGAGGCGGCGTTGACCCAGAACAGGGGGGCGTCGAGGCGCAGGATCTTGCAGCCCTCGATCGTGCGGTGGGAACGGTGGCGGGCTACCGCGGCCCAGGCGGCCTTCTCCCCGGGCAGGCGGCCGAGTTCCTCCACCTGCACCCGGCTGGAGCGGTAGACCAGCCCGAGCAGGGACA
>SKTN01000146.1 GCA_007117945.1 Nitriliruptoraceae bacterium
CCACGCGGGCGTGGACACCGCCGGTGCCAACGTCGTGATCGTCGGCCGCTCGAACCTCGTGGGGCGTCCCCTGTCGGTCATGCTCACCCTCAAGGGTCGCGACGCCACGGTGACCCTGGCGCACTCGCGCACCCGGGACCTGGCGGGCGTGTGCCGCGGCGCCGACGTGATTGTGGCCGCCGCGGGCATGATCGGCCTGATCACCGCCGACATGGTCCGTCCCGGTGCCGTGGTCATCGACGTCGGGACCAACCGGGGTGAGGACGGCAAACTGGTCGGTGACGTCGCCTTCGACGAGGTCGCCGCGGTGGCCGGGGCGATCACGCCCGTTCCGGGTGGGGTCGGCCCGATGACGGTGACGATGCTGCTGCAGAACACCCTCGAGGCCGCCCGGGTCCGGCGGGGTCTCCCGCGGCGCTGACCCCCGGCAGGGGACGTGGCGTTCGGGGGGGCGTGGGGTCCACCTTGCGCTGCCTCCACGAGGTCTCGTATCCGAGACGTCGTGGAGCGGACCCGGAGGGGCACCCTCGCACGCCGAGGACGGCACCGCGGAGGCGCCACGGAGGCAGCGCGGGGCACGGCGCGGTCACCGGGGTCGGGCGTGACCTGCGATCGCCGGCACCGTCGGGCCGCGACGGCTGAGCCGCCAGGCCTCGACCTCACCGAGGTCGAAGCCCCCGGTCTCCAGGACGGTGCGGGTGTCACGGTCGAGGTGGCAGCCGCGGGCCACCCGGCGCCACGCCGGTGTCAGCCAGCCCTGCACCCGGCGCTGGCAGCGGGTGTCGGCGCCGACGTGCTCGATCACGACCAGCACGCCGTCGGCGCGCAGCACCCGGCGTGCCTCGGCGACGGCCAGCGCCGGGTCGCGCACGCTGCACAGCACCAGGGTCACCAGGACCGCGTCGGCGCTCGCGTCGGCCAGGGGCAGGGCCTCGGCGACGGCGTCCACCACCTCGATGTCCCTCCCGAGGGCCCGGTGGTGCGTCGCCTCGGCCGCCAGGCGCCGGCGCAGGCGCCGGGCCATGGCCGGATCCGGCTCCACCGCGGTGACCCTGGTCACGGCCGGTGGCAGGTGGGTCAGGTTCGCGCCGGTCCCCGCACCGATGTCGACGACGTGGCCGCTGCAACCGGCGAGCAGCTCGGCGCGGCGTGGCGCCAGGCGGTGGTGTTCCAGGCCACGCATGACCGGGTCGTAGCCGGTGGCGAAGGTGTGGCCGTAGAGACGCACCCCGGTCCTCCTGCCCTGCCGCGCGGGGACGAGCCCGGGGCACCGTAGCTAGGCTCCGACCGACCCACCGCTTCGCCCCCGTCAGGAGCCCCCATGACCTCGCCCGTCCGTGTCAGCGTCACCGGCGCCGCCGGCCAGATCGGCTACGCGCTCGTCTTCAGGATCGCCTCGGGGCAGATGTTCGGGCCGGACACCCCGGTCGAGCTGCGCCTGCTGGAGATCACCCCCGCCCTGCCTGCGCTGGAGGGGGTGGCGATGGAGCTGAACGACTGCGCCTTCCCGTTGCTGTCGGGCATCGAGCTGACCGACTCCGCGGACACCGCCTTCGATGGCACGAACGTGGCCTGCCTGGTGGGTGCCAAGCCCCGCGGTCCCGGTATGGAGCGCGCGGACCTGCTCAAGGACAACGGCGCGATCTTCACGGGTCAGGGCCGCTCGCTCGGTGGTGCCGCTGCCGACCTGAAGGTCGCGGTGGTCGGCAACCCGGCCAACACCAACGCCCTGATCGCCGCCGCCAACGTCGAGGGCGTGGACGCGCAGCGCTTCACCGCGATGGTGCGCCTCGACGAGAACCGCGCCAAGAGCCAGCTCGCCGCCAAGGCCGGTGTCCCCGTCGAGCAGGTCACCAACCTCGCCGTGTGGGGCAACCACTCGCCCACGATGGTGCCGGACTTCGACAACGCCCGGATCGGCGGCCAGCCCGCCACCGAGGTCATCACCGACCGCGCCTGGCTCGAGGGAGAGTTCCTGACCACGGTGCAGCAGCGGGGCAAGGCCATCATCGACGCCCGTGGCTCCTCCTCCGCCGCCTCGGCCGCCAGCGCCCTGATCGACCACGTCCGCGACTGGGCCGGTGGCACGCCCACCGCCGAGGGCGACTGGGTGTCGATGGCGGTGCCCTCCGACGGCTCCTACGGCGTGCCCGAGGGGCTGATCTCCGGCTTCCCCGTCACCACCGACGGCGCCGGGTCCTACGAGATCGTCCAGGGCCTCGAGCTCTCCGCCTTCGCCCAGAGCAAGCTGGACGCCACGGTCGCGGAGCTCGAGGAGGAGCGCTCTGCCGTCGCCGAGATGCTGTGAGCGAGTGCAGGTGACGGCTCGCGGCCAGGTCAGGCCAGCTCGCCCGGCCTGAGCCCCCACAGGTTCGCGTCGCCGCGCGGTGCGCTCCAGTCCCCGGTGGGGCCGAGGAGCATCGCGCGGCGCGCCATCCCCTCGTGGCTGCAGCCCAACCGCCGTGCGACGGCGTTGGAGGCGGGGTTGTCCGCCGCCGCCCACAGGGCGACGTAGCCGAGCCCGAGCACCTCGAAGGCGTGGGCCAGCAGGGTGCGGCACCCCTGGGTTGCGACCCCGCGCCGCCGGGCCTCGGGCGCCACCCAGTACCCGATCTCCCCGCTGGCGTCCCGCCGGTCGATGGCGATCCCCACCGCCCCCAGCACGAGGTCGGTGGCCGCGTCGGTGACCACCAGGTGCAGCCCCGTGGCGTCCGCGACACCGGCGGCCGCCAGGGCCACGAAGGACCGGGCGTCCTCCTCGGTGTAGGGCGAGGGCACCCGGGTGAAGCGCTGCACCTCGGCGTCCTGGCAGATCGCGGTGATCCGGGCCACGTCCGCCTCCGAGGGCAGCCGCAGACCGAGGCCCGGGCCGGCGCGTCCGGGGACCGCGAGGGGACCTGGTGGCGGTGTGCGTCGGTTCACGGCCCTGCTCCCGGCTGGCGGTGGGGCGACGCTACCGTGGCGCCGGCGGACGCCGTGGTCCACCCCGGCACACCCGCGCCGACCCTGCCGCCCGGGGTGTCCCGACCCCGGGCCCGACCGAAACGAGGCTCCCCGTGACGCGCGTGTTCTCCGGTATGCAGCCCTCGGGCGATCCCCACCTCGGCAACCTGCTGGGGGCGTGGGTCAACTGGGTGGCGATGCAGGAGGACCGCGAGTGCGTGTACTGCGTGGTGGACCTCCACGCGATCACCAGCCCGGCGGAGCACGACCCCGCGACCCTGGCGGCCCGCACCCTGGAGCTGGCTACGGGGATGCTGGCCGTCGGCGTGGACCCGCAGCGCTCCATCCTGTTCGTGCAGTCCCACCTCCACGAGCACGCCGAGTGCACCTGGCTGTTCAACTGCGTGGCCGGGTTCGGTGAGCTGCGCAAGATGCCGCAGTTCAAGGAGAAGTCCGAGGGCAAGGGTGACGCGGTCAGCGTCGGGCTGTTCGACTACCCCGTGCTCCAGGCCGCCGACATCCTGCTCTACCACGCTGACGAGGTCCCCGTGGGCGAGGACCAGCGCCACCACATCGAGCTGGCCCGCGACATCGCGCAGCGCTTCAACCACCGGTTCGCCACGCCGGAGGCGCCGGTGTTCACCCTGCCCAAGGCCGTGCACCCGCCCGCCGCCGCACGGGTGATGGACCTGCAGGACCCCACGGTGAAGATGTCGAAGTCCGCCTCGAGCGAGAAGGGCATCATCTCCGTGCTCGACGAGCCGAAGCGCATCGAGAAGAAGATCAAGAGCGCGGTCACCGACTCCGCGGGTGACATCCGCCACGACCGTGCCGCCAAGCCGGGCGTGTCCAACCTGCTGGAGATTCTGGCCGCGGCGACCCACCGGGAGGTGGACGAGCTGGCGGCCGAGTACGACGGTGGCGGGTACGGCACCTTCAAGCTCGCGGTGGCCGAGGCGGTGATCGAGCTCCTGCGCCCGATCCAGGACCGCTACGCGGAGCTCGCCGACGATCCCGGTGAGGTGCAGCGGGTGCTGGCCGACGGTGCCGACCGGGCGCGCGAGGTCGCGGTCCCCACCCTGCAGCACGCCAAGCAGGCGATGGGGCTGCTCCCCCGCGGCTGAGGGGGTCCCACGGGCCCGCTGCTATCCTCGCGGCCAGGGTCCGAACGTACGAGTCCAGCCGGGTGGGGCCCGCGGCGACGGTGCCGGGCACCGCCACCTCGGACCACCCCGGGGAAGTGGGAGTCCAGATGGCAGCATCCGCGCCGGAGCGATCGAAGCGCAGCCCCTTCATCGTGGAGCTCTACCGCTCCGCGCTGGGCAAGAAGTACGTGATGGCGATCACCGGCATCGTGGGACTGGGCTACGTGCTCGCCCACATGATCGGCAACCTCAAGCTCTACCAGAGCGCCGCGGACTTCAACCTCTACGCCGAGACCCTGCGGGAGCTGCTCTACCCGATCGCGCCCGAGGGGCTGGTGCTCAACCTGCTGCGGGGTGTGCTGATCCTCGCGCTCGTCGGCCACGTCGTCGCCGCCTGGCAGCTGACCCTGATGAACCGGCGTGCCCGGCCCGAGAGCTACCGCTCCAAGCGTGACTACGTCGCCGCCGACTTCGCGGCCCGCACGATGCGCTGGACCGGCGTGATCGTGCTGCTGTTCATCTTCTACCACCTCGCCGACCTGACCTGGGCGGTCACGCCCCTGCACGAGGCTGACTTCACGGTCTACGATCGGGTCATCGCCAGCTTCTCGAACCCGGCCAGCGCCGGCTTCTACATCCTGGCCAACCTCGCCCTCGGGTTCCACCTCTACCACGGGGTGTGGAGCCTGTTCCAGTCGATGGGGTGGAACAACCGACGGTTCAACCACTGGCGTCGCACCCTGGCGATCGCCTTCACGGTGGTGGTCGTCGGCGGCAACCTCTCCTTCGTGATCTCCGTGCTGACGGGCGTCATCAGCTGACGCGCGTCGCTCGCCGCACCCACCACCGCGCGCGGGTCGGGGCCTTCGTCCACCGCGCCGCACGGTCCGAACCACCCGCACACCAGCCACGGAGCAGACGATGACGGTGCTCGACTCCCGCGTCCCCGACGGCCCGCTCGCGTCGAAGTGGGAGGACCACAAGTTCGACATGAAGCTGGTCAACCCGAACAACAAGCGCAGGTTCGAGATCATCGTCGTCGGCACGGGGCTGGCCGGCGCCTCCGCGGCAGCGACGATGGGGGAGCTCGGCTACCGCGTCAAGGCGTTCACCTACCACGACTCCGCGCGGCGGGCCCACTCCATCGCGGCCCAGGGTGGGATCAACGCGGCGAAGAACTACCACGGTGACGGGGACTCCGTGCACCGGCTGTTCTACGACACCATCAAGGGTGGGGACTACCGCTCCCGCGAGGCCAACGTCCACCGCCTCGCCGAGGTGTCCAACAACATCATCGACCAGTGCGTCGCCCAGGGTGTGCCCTTCGCCCGGGAGTACGGCGGGCTGCTCGACAACCGTTCCTTCGGTGGGGCCCAGGTCTCGCGCACCTTCTACGCCCGGGGCCAGACCGGTCAGCAGCTGCTGCTCGGCGCCTACCAGGCGCTCTCCCGGCAGGTGAAGGCCGGCTCCGTGGAGCTGCACACCAACCAGGAGATGCTGGAGCTGGTGGTCGAGGACGGCACGGCCGTCGGCATCGTGACCCGCGACCTGGTCACCGGGGAGATCACCCGCCACTCCGCCCACGCGGTGGTGCTGGGAACCGGCGGGTACTCCAACGCCTTCTACCTCTCCACCATGGCGATGAGCTGCAACGCCACCGCCATCTGGCGCGCCCACCGCAAGGGCGCCTTCTTCGCCAACCCCTGCTACACCCAGATCC
>SKTN01000218.1 GCA_007117945.1 Nitriliruptoraceae bacterium
GCCCATCGATGATCCTCCCCTTCATCGCCGTCGAGGCGGGCGGTTCCGGCACCGTCCCGCTGCTGATCCTGATCGTGGCCCTGGTGGGCTTCGGTCTGGCGTACTTCGTCGTCGGCCCGGGTAAGCGCACGGGGCCGAAGCGCAACGCCGACATCCCCCTGGCCATGCGCCCCTACCACTCCGACGAGGAGCTGGAGACCACGGGCATGGAGCGGGCGATGGCCTGGGGCGTCGCCCTGGCGGTGTTCGCCTCCCTGTTCATCCCGCTCTACTGGCTGATCGAGCCCACCCGGATCAACAACGCCGTCGATGACTTCTACGCCGCTGACGTCGATGCGGGGCGCGTCGAGTACCAGAACGCCTGCGCCTCCTGCCACGGGGTCAACCTCGAGGGTGGCTCCGCACCCCACCCGGACCCGGACGTCGACGCGGCCTGGCCCGCCCCGGCGCTCGACAACATCGTGGCGCGCTACGAGGAGTCGGAGATCGTCGAGGACGTGCGTGAGTTCATCATGCTCACCCTCATCCACGGCCGCGCCGGCACCCCGATGAACGCCTTCGGTGTGGCCAGCGGGGGGACCTACTCCGACAACCAGCTCGAGCAGATCACCACCTACATCCTGTCGGTGCAGACGGGCGAGATCCCCGAGGCGCAGTCCTTCGAGGGCCGCAGCGGGGAGGACGTCTTCGACGCCAACTGCGCCCGGTGCCACGGCGCCAACGGCGAGGGTGGCGTCGGTCCCCAGCTGTGGAACGTCTACGAACGCTACGGCTGGGACGGTGAGGAGGACAGTGACGCCTTCCTCCAGGCCCAGGCTGCGGTGCGTGAGGTGCTCTACAACGGCCGCAACGTCCCCGGCCAGGCCCCGATGCCCAGCTTCGACCTCGACCTCACCGACGACGCGATCGAGGCCGTGATCGAGCACCTCGAGTCCTTCCAGGACACCGGCGGCCCGCGTTCAGCCCAGATCGGTGGCGAGCCCACCGACAGCCAGGAGGACTGACCGATGCTGGAGCTCATCACCTTCCTGGCCGTTGAGGAGGCCATCCCCGCCGACCACCCGGCGTCGATCCTGGCGATCCCGATCGGGTTGCTGTTCCTCTCCGGCTCGGTGTACGTGCTGCTGTGGTCGAACTACGGCGCGAAGAAGGCCGGTGCGATCTACGGCACGGCCTTCTTCGGCTTCGCCTTCCTGCTCGGGGTGTTCTGGTGGTTCGGGGGGCCGGGTATCCCGGCCAACACCGGCATCGACCACCTGCCGGGGCAGGCCCAGGACCACTACGCCCCGGAGTGGTTCGCCTTCGAGGAGGGCTCGCCCCGCGCGGAGTTCTTCCCCGGTGCGGAGGACCTGGGCAACTACCTGTCCCCCGAGGAGTTCCTCGGGCTCGGCGACCTCGATGAGGAGGCGCTGCAGGACGAACCCGCCTTCGGACAGCTCGCCGGAACCCTCGGCCAGGCCGTGGACAACATGCAGTCCCAGTTCCTGCCCGTGGATGACAACGGCGTCGCCCAGATCGGCGTGGGCCGCCGGGAGGCCTTCGAGGAGGACGCGGCGGCCGCCCGTCCGGACGACGCCGTCGGTCGTGCCCAGCCCTTCTTCAACGTTCAGCAGGTCGGGGATGCGGAGGTCTACGAGCACGCGGAGACCGGGGTGCTGCTCGCGACCCAGACCTTCCAGGCCACCGCCACCTTCACCGATGAGGACGGGGTGCCCTTCGATCCCATCCCCGTGGGTGACGAGGTCGCCTGGTTCGCCTTCTTCGATCCGGGAGCGGAGTGGATCCCCTCCGCGGTGTGGACGGGCATCTCCTTCCTGCTCTTCGGCCTCAGCCTGCTGTGGCTCGACCGTCTCGAGATGCGCGAAAAGCGCCTGGCCACCGTCGAGGTGGAGGAGCCGGAGCGCATCGCCGAGCCGATCGCGCAGTAGCGGCACGTACGGGTTGGCGCCGGCCGCGCCGACCCGGCACCCTCGCGACCACCACGCGGCAGGCTCGGAGCGCGACCGCTGACCCGGCCCCGCGGGTGTCCCTCCTCGTGGTGCCCCCACGGGCGAGCGCTTCCGGAGGTTCCGATGCGTCTGCGCCACCTCGTGCTCGCCCTCGGCGGGGTGCTGTTGGCTGCGTGCAGTTCCGGTGGCGCCCAGGCGGCCGACTGTGAGCGACTGCCGGGCGTGCGGCCGGGGCTGTGTCCGATCCCCGTCGAGGAGCGGGTGGAGGCACCCGTGGACCAGCTCGAGGTGGTCGGTGAGGACCGAGCGCTCGGCCTGGACGAGTTCGCGGGACGGGTCGTGGTGCTGAACTTCTGGGCCTCCTGGTGCGGCCCCTGTCGGGTGGAGCAGCCCGACCTCAACGAGGCCTTCGAGCAGCTCCCCGAGGACGAGGTCGCCTTCCTCGGTGTCAACATCGAGGACGCCGAGCCCAACGCCCTCGCCCACATCCGCGAGTTCGACATCCCCTACCCGTCGCTGTTCGACCCCGCCAACGACTACGCCTCCCGCTTCACCGGCGTCGGGCCGCGCAGCATCCCCTCCACGCTGTTCATCGACGCCGACGGCCGGGTGGCCGTGCGCGTCTTCGGCGTCATCGGGACCCGGGAGACCACCTCGCTGGCCGCCGCGATCGCCGACGAGGCCTCCGATGGCTGAGACCATCACCGGGCTGATCCTCGACGCCAACCTGCTGGTGGCGGCGGCCATCGCCATGCTGGCGGGCCTGGTCTCCTTCGCCTCGCCCTGCGTCCTGCCCCTGGTCCCCGGCTACCTGTCCTACGTCACGGGGTTGTCGGGTCGTGATCTCGCCGAGGCGGACGCGCGGGCACGCGGTCGCGTGCTGGTCGGCTCCAGCCTGTTCGTCATCGGGTTTGCGATCCCCTTCACGATGCTGGGCTTCGCGGTGGGCACGGTCAACGCCCTCGCGCGCTCCTCCACCGCACAGGTGGTGATGGGCGGCACCGTCGCCGTCCTCGGCCTGCTGATGGCGCTCGGGCGGCTCAACCGGGAGTTCCGCCTGATGGGGCGCGCGCCGAGCGGCGGGCTCGCCACGGCGCCGGTGCTCGGGTTCGTGTTCGGGGTGGGGTGGACCCCCTGCATCGGGCCGGCGGCTGGAGCGATCCTGACCCTGTCGTTGAACGTCAGCTCGGGCGTGTCCTGGCGGGGTGCGGTGCTCGGCTTCGTCTACGCGCTGGGGCTCGGGCTGCCCTTCGTGCTCTTCGGTCTGCTGTTCCGACGGCTGTCGGGGACCCTGGAGTTCCTCAAGCGCAACGCGCGGGCCCTGCAGGTGGTCGGCGGTGGCCTGCTGGTGCTGGTCGGCCTCTCGATCGCCACGGGCCTGTGGGACGAGCTGATGTTCCTGCTCCGACCCCTGATCCAGGGCTTCGAACCGCCGATCTGATCCCACCCACCTCCCCGGTCCGATCCCACCCACCTCCCCGGTCCGATCTCGACCCCCCGGATACCCTCCTCACGTGCCAGCCTCGGCTCCGCCTCCCCAGATGAACCCGCCCGTCCGCCGGCGCGGGTCCCGTCGTCCGTCGGGGCCGCTCGGCTTCGTATGGGAGTCCACCCGGATGGGCTGGCGCTGGCTCGCCCGGATGCGCACCGCCCTCTACCTGCTCGCGGCGTTGGCCATCCTGAGCATCATCGCCACGGCGGTCCCCCAGGAGCCCAACGTCCCCTCCACCGTGGCCGCGTGGCGCACCGGTGAGGAGGGCCCCGGTCAGCTCGTCAGCCAGCTCCTCGACGGGATCGGCGCCTACGACGTGTACGGCTCCGCCCTGTTCCTGGCGGTGCTCCTGGCCCTCTACATCAGCCTGACCGCCTGCCTGGTGCCCCGCATCAAGGCCTGGGTCCGCCTCGTGCGGCACAGCCGCCCGCCCGTGGTTCGCCACCTCGGTGCCCAGGACGCCACGGAGAGCTTCACCACCGAAGCGCGCCCCGAGGTCGTCCACGACGCGGCCGAGGAGCTGCTCGGTGACCGCCGCTGGCGCGTGCGGCGCCACCAGCCCGGCCAGGACGACCAGCGCCCCGGGCAGGTCGCGGCGGAGAAGGGGCTGTGGCTGCGCGAGGGCGGCAGCCTGATCTTCCACCTCAGCTTCTACGTGCTCCTCGCGGCCATCGTCGGCGGCCAGCTGCTCACCTTCGAGGGGCAGCGGGGCGTGGTGGAGGGCGACGCGGGCTTCCGTGACACCGCCGTGTCCTACTGGTCCTACAACCCCGGGCGGTGGTTCGGTGAGGGGGATCACGACGGCTGGCGCATGGAGCTCGAGCGCTTCCACGTGGACTGGATCCGCGACCCCCTGGCCCCCGGTGCGGGCCAGCCGACGGAGTTCCGTTCCGAGGTGCGGATCACCCCGGCCGAGGGTGAGCCCTTCGACGCGGTCATCGACTCCAACCGTCCCCTCAACCTCGATGGCACCCGCATCACCCAGCTGGACTGGGGCTACGCACCCCGGGTGGTCGTCGAGGTGGACGGCGAGGTGGTGCACGACACCTTCCTCACCCCCGTGGTCGCCAGCGGCGGGTTCTTCCGGGGTGCGGTCAAGGCCCCGGCGGCCGACCCCGACCTCGGGCTCGACGTCTTCCTCTACCCCTTCGCCCCCGACGACGAGGACGGGACCCCCATCCCCACGGGGGCGCCCTGGGCCGACGCGCCCCTGCTGGTCTTCGAGCAGTACCGGGGCGACCTGCAGCTCGGGGCGACGCAGCAGACCATCAACGAGCTCGACACCGACGCCCTGGAGTCCGAGGGGTTCGCGGCCCTGCGTCTCGGGCAGTCGATCGAGATCGGCGACGCGACCATCACCTTCCCGGAACTGCGGCACTGGGTCGGCTACCAGGTCAGCTCCCGCCCCCAGGTGCCCTACCTGCTGCTCGCCTCCGCCATGCTGCTCGGTGGGTTGCTCGCCTCCCTGTACGCCTACCGCCGCCGCCTGTGGGTGCTGGCAGCCGTGGACGCGGCCACAGGACGTACCCTGGTCACCGTGGCCGGCCGGGCCTTCCAACGTCCCGAGGCCTTCGAGGAGGAGCTCGAGGACGTGGTCGAGGAACTCGCCCAGGCCACCGGTGGCCAGTGGCAGCGGCCTGAGGGGCCGCCGGGCGACCGTCACGACCGGCCTCCACCGACCATCACCCCGCCCGCTGACCGTCCCGACCGCACCGAGGTGGCGACCAGATGAGCCAGGACCAGCTCGCCGACCTGTCCCGACTGCTGTACTCGCCGACGACCCTGTTGCTCTACATCACCGCGGCGTTCGTCTACCTCTACGCCCTCACCACCACCGTGGGGCGCCGTGAGGAGCGCGAGCGTGGGCTCCGGGCGCGTCGCCTGGGTGGCGTGCTCGCCGTGCTCGGGATCACCGCCCACGTCGCCCACGAGATCGTCCGGGGCCTGGCCCAGGACCGTCTGCCGCTCGGCAACATGTTCGAGGTGACCTCCCTGATGGCCCTGGTGGGGGTCGTGGTGGGCCTGAGCTACCTGCAGTTCTCCCGGCGCCGGCCGGAGCTCAACGGTTTCGTGCTGCTCGGTGGTGCCCTGGTCCTGGGCATGGCGATGCTGATGTACAGCGAGCCGGGTCCGTTGATGCCGATCCTGGACACCTGGTGGCGGCCCTTCCACGTCTCCCTGCTGGTGGCGGCCATGGGGATCTTCGCCGCCGCCTTCGTCTTCAACGCCCTGTACCTGCTGCGTGACACCGCGGAGCGTGCCGTGGCCCTGGAGCGGTCCCGGCCCGGGTCGGGATCCACCGTGGGCGCGGCCTACATCGGTGATGTGCAGGACGGC
>SKTN01000197.1 GCA_007117945.1 Nitriliruptoraceae bacterium
AGCAGGTCGCGCACCTGCCGGTCCGCCTCCTGATCACCGAGGACCGCCGGTGGGAACAGCCGGGAGTGCACGGGATCGTCCGGGCGGGGTTGGTCCAGGGCCGTGCGCAGCTCGCCCGCCAGCCGCTCCAGCAGCGCGGCTTCCTCCGGGCGCAGGCTCATGCGGATCGCGTCGTGGTGGCGCGCGAAGGTCCGGCTCACGAGGCGCGTTCCATCGTGGCACGTAGCCCGTAACGGTGCAGCTCCTTGACGTAGCGCTCCGCCTGCTCCCGGGGCTCGGAGGCCACCAGGGCGCGGCCCTGCTCGTGGACCTCCAGCATGAGCTTGCGGGCGAGGTGCTCGGGGAAGCCGAAGACCCGCTTGAACACGAAGACCACGTAGGACATCAGGTTGACGGGATCGTCCCACACGATGACGTCCCAGGGCAGGTCCGCGGTGAGCTCCTCCGCGGTGTCGGGCAGCTCCTCGCGTACCGGCGTCGCCGCGGGTCCGGAGGCCTGGGCCACGGTGCTCCCTCCCAGCACGTGTCGAGGCGCGAACCTAGCGTGCGTGGTCCACGGTGCACAGGGGGCCATGGGACCCGCCTTCCCCACACCGAGGTGGTGGAGGGTGACCTCAGCGACGCCGGCGGCGGGCCATGCGGCGCTGGCGCTCGCGCTCCTCGAGGGCGTCCCACGACGGCGGGTTGGCCATCGTGCGGCCCACGGGGTTGGCCGCGGGTGCCGGCTTGGTGACGGTCACGTCCGTGGCGACCTGCCGGCGGCCCTCTCCCTCGCCGATCTCGAACTCCACCTCGTCACCCGAGTTGAGGGTGCCGGAGGTGACGGCGGTACCGGCGACGTAGGCCTCGCCCCCGTCCTCGGTGGTGATGAAGCCGTAGTTGCTGTCGGTGTGGAAGACCTTGACGCGTCCGGTGGGCATGGGGAAGAGACCTCGGGTGTGAGCAGGGAGCATGGGAAGGTGCGGGCGTCCCGTGTGGAGCGCGAGGGTAGCGCCTCGCTCACCCCGGCCGCGAGCGCGGGCTCAGCCCTGGGCCGCAGCCCACGCCCGCGCGGCGTCCTCGACCTCGTCGAGGGCACCCCGCGCCAGGGCGGCGACGGGGGTGGCACCCTCCAGGCGGCGCTGTGGGTGGAGGAACCAGCGGGCCGCAGCGGCATCGTCCACCCAGCCCTGCAGGACGCGCAGCACATCGAGGGCGGTCTCCAGGCTGCTGCGGCTGCCCGTGACCGGGGCGGCCACCAGTTCGTCCACCGGGTCGTCACCGAGCAGCTCACGCAGCTCGGCCTCGTCGTCGAGGGGGTCGTCGCGGTACAGCTCAGACCCTCCCGCGGCGCGCGGCGTGGTCGCGCTCGCAGGCCTCCACGTAGGCCTCGGCCGCGGCCAGGCGCTCCGGGATCCGCTCGCGCTCGTCGGCGATCACCGCGAGCCGGGCGGTGATCGCCTGGGCCAGGGGCTGGTCGGTGTGGCGCAGGGCCCGGGCCAGGCGACGGTCCACCGCGTCGAGCAGGGCCTGCCCCTCGCTGGTGCTACGGCGCAGCCGCTGGGCCTCGGCGAGGAGGTACTCGTCGTAGCGGCGCAGCGCGTCGAGCTCCTCGCGGGCCCGCAGCAGGGCGAAGTAGGCGGCCTCGACCTCGTCACGTGCCACGCTGGTGTCTCCCTGCGGTCCGGCCGGGATCGCTGCGGTGATCCGGCGCCTGCGGGGTGCTCAGGCCTGCGACTCCGCGCGACCCTTGAGGCCGCTGAGTCCCTGCTCGAGGATCGTACGGGCGGCCCGCTTCTTCATGAAGCCGGGCAGGGGCAGGTCGACGTCCACCTCGAGGGCGTAGTGCACCTCCGTGCCACCGTCCTCGGTCTCGAACAGCCGGTACTCCCCGTTGAGCTGGGAGATCATGTCCCCCTCGAGCAGGTGCCAGGTGATGTCGTAGTCCACGTAGGCGTACTGGATCACGTAGGTGATCTCCGAGACCTTGGCGTCCACCTTGAACCGCGCGGTGTGAGGACTGCCGTCGTCGTTGGCCTCGAGCACCTCGGTGTGCTGGACGCCGCCGGCCCACTCCGGGTAGGTGGTCAGCTCGGTGATGACGTTCCACACCACGTCGGGGGACGCCCCGATGGTGGTGATGTCGTTGACCTTCTGCCCCACGGTTGCCTCCTGGCTGGTCATGACCGCGTGCGGTGCGATCGTCGCGGCCGGCAGCGTAACGCGGCCGTCGCCTCAGGCGTCCAGACCGAGCTCGCCGGCCAGGCGCGCAAGCCCCGCCTCCAGCTCCCGCAGCTCACGGACCTCCCGCGCCAGCCGGCGACGACGCTCGGCGGCCTCGGTCACCAGCGCACCGAAGGTCTCCTCGCCCTCGGGGGCCTCCCACGCGGGGCAGATGGCACGGTGGTCGCACCAGTCGCACAGCCGGTTCGGGGTGGTGGGGAAGGCCGCCGTGCGGATCGCCGCGGCGGTCTCGAGCACCGCGTCGTTGGCGGCATCGAGGTCGAGCTCCTCGCGTCGCACGGTCACGGTGACGTCGGGCACCACGAAGTCCAGGGACACCGTGGCGGGCAGCCGGCCGTAGAGGTGCCGGCAGGCCAGGGCGTAGAGGGCCAGCTGCAGGGAGCCGGCCACCTCGCTGCGGGGCCGCGCCTTGCGCCCCGTCTTGTAGTCGACCACGTGCAGTCGGTCGTCGTCGTCGAGGTCGATGCGGTCGATCGAGCCGACCACCACCGCCTGGTAGGCGAAGGGCACCTCGAACCAGGCCTCGGTGGCCACGGTGTGGCGGTCGTCGGGTTCCCCGCGGGCGTGGTAGCGGCGCAGGACCTGCTGGCCGTGGCGGTAGTAGGCCACCTGCTCCTCGCGGGGCAGTTCGGCGAACCCGCGCTGGTCCCAGCTGGCGTAGAGCGCGTCGAGCAGCTCCTGCTCGCTCGGGCGGCCCGGCAGCTGGCGGTCGTGGAAGGCCTCCAGGGCGGCGTGCAGGGAGGTGCCGAAGGACAGGTGGGGGCTGGGCCGGCTCGGGAGCCGGTCGACGTAGGTGTAGCGGAAGCGGCGCGGGCAGTTGCGGTAGGCGTCGATCCGGGTGAAGGACAGCCGGATGCGGCCCTGGGCGTCGGTCAGCGGCGGGGAGGTGGGTTCCAGCTCCCCGAAGGTGCCCTCGGGTGCGTCCTCGACCTCCAGCAGGCGGGGGGTCGCAGCCTCGGCCGGCTCCGGGGAGGGGCTGTCGGCGGGGGTGTCCGTCGGCACGATCGGGCTCCGGATCCGGTCAGCGGGACGCGGTGCCGTGGGAGGGGCCCGGCAGCAGGCCGAGGACCTGGTCGTGCAGGTGACCGTTGGTGCTCAGGGCGCTGCCACCGTCGGCGGTGGCGTGGCCAGAGAGGTCGCTGAACCGCCCCCCGGCGGCCTCCACCACCACCTTGACCGCCACCAGGTCCCACAGGTTGACCTCGGCTTCCACGGCGATGTCGGTGCTGCCCGCCGCGACCAGGCAGTGCTGCCAGAAGTCGCCGTAGCCGCGTTGCCGGGCGGTGGACTCCACCAGCAGCTCCACGCCGGAACCCTGGCCGCGCTGCAGGAAGTAGGACAGCCCGCCGAAGGACACCTCGGCGTCGGCCAGGGTCGTGACCTCGCTGACCTGGATGCGGCGGCCGTCCTGGTGGGCCACTCCCCCGGCAACACCGTCGAAACGGGTCTGCAGCGCCGGCGCGGACACCACGCCGACCAGATCCTCGCCGTCGACCTGCAGGCCGATCAGGGTCGCGAAGATGGGGTTGCCCTTGACGAAGTTGGTGGTCCCGTCGATGGGGTCGAGCACCCAGCGGGGCGCGTCGGTCGGGCCGTCGAGACCGTCCTCCTCCCCCAGCACGGCGTGGTCGGGGAAGCGCTCGGCGATGGCGGCACGCAGGGCGCGCTCCACCGCCTCGTCCACGGCGGTCACCCAGGTCCCGTCGTCCTTGGTGCGCACCTCGAGGTGGCCCCGGAAGGCCGCCATCGTGCTCGCGTCGGCGAGGTCGGCCAGCTCGTGGGCGGCCGCCAGCCAGGTGGCCAGCTGCTCCTCGCTCACCAGTCGAAGGACATGTCGTCGAAGCGCAGGATGATGTCGTTGGGCTGCACGGTGAGGGTGACCTCCTCGCGGGGCACCCACAGCGGGATGCACGGCCCCTGCCCGGCGTGGCCCATCAGGCAGATCAGGAGCTGGCCCTTGTCGTCGAGGCCGATGATCTGGCGGGCGTAGCTGAGCAGCTCGTGGAACTGGGCCGCACCGGCGCGCCGCTTCTGGAAGGCCGTGGCCCAGCGCGACTCCGAGCGGCCGTAGTTGGCGATGACCTGCCCGGGGCTGAGCTTGGTGATGCCGTTGAGCGAACGGACGGTCTTCAGCGCCTTGTCCTGCTGGGTGGCCTTGCCGACGCGCACGGCCGCCGCCGGTGCCGCGAGGGCGCCGGGCAGGTCCGCGAGCTCGAAGTTGCCCGCCGCCTGGGCGGCCTTCTGCCGCTCGATGGGGACCTGGATCTCGATCTTGCTCGCCACGGGGACTCCTACGGGGTCGGGACGTGGTACCCCCGACCGGATTCGAACCGGCGTCACCACCTTGAAAGGGTGGGATCCTAGGCCGCTGGACGACGGGGGCCCGACCGCGCGAACGCGGACGCGCGCAGGCTACCCGTCACGACGCAGCGCGCGGTGCGCGCGGACCCGGCCACCGACCACGACCAGCACCACTGCCAGGAACAGGGCCCGGGTCAGCCAGCCGAGGACGTCGCCGATGCGCAGGTAGGGCGTCAGCCCCTCGGCCAGGGGCACCTCGGCGCGGATCGCGTCGACGGTGAACAGCTCCGTGGCCTGCTCGAGTTCGCCGCTGGGGCTGACGAAGGCCGAGGAACCGCTCAGCGCCGCGTGGACCACCCAGCGGCCGGTCTCCACCGCACGCAGCTGGCTCTGGGCGAGGTGCTGGTCGGGCATGGCGGAGTCGCCGAAGCTCGCGTTGTTGGTCAGGGTGAAGACGACCTCGGCGGGCTGCTCCCCCGCCAGCACGTTGGAGCGCACCACGTCGGCGAACACCGTCTCGAAGCAGATGATGACCGCGGCGCCGACGCCATCGACCACCTCGGTCGACTGGGCCTGGGACCCCGGCTGCGCGTCGCGAGGGACCTGCTCGAGGGGTGGGAACCACTCCAACCAGCGCCGGAAGGGGATGAACTCCCCGAAGGGGACCAGCCGCGGCTTGATGTAGCGGTCCTGCTCGTCGAACCCGTCCTCGAGCAGCAGCGCGGCGATCAGGCGCTGGGTCGCCGGGTCGGGGCCGTCCAGGCTGGCCCCGGTGAGCAGCCGGCCCGAGGCGGCCGCGGCGTCACCGGCGAGCGCACCGAGGGGCTCGCCCCGGTCGGTGTAGGGGTCACGGTCGACGCTGGACTCCGGCCACACGGTGACGTCAGGGGCACCGTCGGCGTCGATCTCCGCGCGTGTCCGGTCCCGCAGGGCCGTGGTGATCCGCAGCGGCGGATCCGGGTCGGGCGCCTCCAGCTCCCAGTGGCGCACGTCGTTGCCCTGCACCGCCAGCACGTCGATCGAGCCCGTGGTGGCCGGGGGCTCGATCGTCAGCAGCACGGAGGCCAGCAGCCCACCCACCAGCAGCGCCAGGGGCAGTCGTGTGGCCCGGTCGAGGTCGCGCTCCAGGGCACCGCGGTCACGTCCGCGGACCGCTGCGGCCGCCAGGCGCACGGCCACGGCGGCGGCCACGCTGAT
>SKTN01000107.1 GCA_007117945.1 Nitriliruptoraceae bacterium
CTGGCCTACGCCCTCGCGGGTCGTGGGTCCGTGGGGACGGAGCGCCGCTCGCTGGACATGGGCCAGCTCGCGGTCTTCGGGCAGGGCGACGAACTGGTCCTGACCGCCGCCGAGCGGCAGGAGACCCGAGCACCCAAGCTCGACGTGCTGCTCCTCGGGGGACGGCCGATCCGCGAGCAGGTCGCCTGGTACGGACCCTTCGTGATGAACACCAAGGCCGAGGTGATGGCCGCCTTCGAGGACTTCCAGGCGGGCAAGCTCGGGCGTATCCCCGCGCTCCACGACCACGGCAACGTCGACGTCACCGACAGCTGACCCGGCGAGCCGACTGCCCCCGCACCCGACCGCCGCGCCCGAACCACCAGCCCCACCGCCCGAGCGCACCACTGTTCCGGCCCCCCGACCCACCTTCCGACCCACCTTTCGACCCACTGTGTGAAGTGGAGCGACGCCGATGGCGTCGCTCCACTTCACACCTCGCCGGGAGCAGCGGACCCGACCGTCTCCAGGGCTGCCCGGTCAACGCCCCCACCGCCACCCGGCCCGCCCGGGACCGTCGCCCGGGCCCACCGCATGCAGCGAAGCGACGCCGATGGCGTCGCTTCGCTGCACACCTCGCCGGGAGCAGCGGGCTCTACCGCCTCCGCGGACGTCGACGGTGCCCTGCCGGCAGGCGCCGTGGGGGCTGCCGAGAGCGGCAGGACGCCCCGCCCGGGACCGGTCAGATCTGGCCCATCGCCCAGGTCACGGTGTCGTACCACCACTGGGTGTTCGGTGGGCAGTAGGTGCTGGCGAAGTCCCAGTCCACGTTGTCGGTGTCGTACAGCGAGCCGAGCCGCGCCGTGAAGTCGTCGATCGACTCCTCCCAGGAGCCCCAGGCCCGCAGGCCGCGGGGACCGCTGCCACCCCAGCCCCAGGCGTTGTGCGTCCCCGGGGGCTTCATCTCGGCACCGTTGGACTCCGCGATGGCGATCGCCACCACGACCCGGGGGTCGACGTCGTGCTCCACACCTGCGGCCACGATCGTGTCCGCGTGGGCCGCCAAGGGTGCGTTCCGCCCGTCGAGGAAGGCGAAGATCCGCTCGGCGTCGATCAGTTCACCGTCCACGGCCTCGTACACGGGCCCGGCGTCGTCGCTGTCCTCCAGCACCGAGGTGGTGGTCACCTCGGTGACCGCCTCGAAGGACGGCTCGGTGGCTGCGTCGTCCGCGCTGGACAGGCTCGGCAGCTGCTGCTGCTCGGACAGCCGCTGGACGTCACCCATCGGGGCCTCGGTCGACGACGGCGCGTCGGTACCCGTGTCCAGGTCGCTACCGGGGAGGGCGAGGCCATCGTCCGAGGCACCACCACCGGGGCCCGCGTCCTGGGCCGCCGGGGCGGAGCCGGGACGATCCTCGTCCGAGGAGGTGGCCGTCACCGCGGCGATCCCGGCCGCGGCGGCGACCACGGTCAGGGACGCCAGCACGCGGTTGCGGCGCTGCGCGGTCGTTGCAGGCAGGATGGAGCTCAGAGCAGGGCGCACGATGTTCCTGAGGTGTGTGTCGCCCACCGCCGTGCCGTTTCCGCTGGCACGCTCATGACCTCTGGTCACGGTCCCGACCCTGCGCGTGTGTCCGCGTGGAGAGGGTCGGTGGTGGTCCACCGCGTCGGTGGAAGCGGGGGTCCCCGCTGCGAACACCTCCGCTCGACGCGTTCGCGCCGGGGACGGAGGTGTGCCGTTGCTGCCCGCAGTGTGGACGCCTGGCCAGCTCGCGTCAGCACCTGCGACACGGTCCTCCGGCCAGGCTGTCCGACCACCGGCAGGCGGCGGGTTGACAATCGGCACGCAGCAGGGTCACACGACCAGCGAGCTCAGTCGCCGGTGACGAAGTAGCGCCACTGACCGTCAGCGGAGATACCGGCCCGCCAGCCGAGGTAGCCCTCCCCGCGGGCCGCCTCCGTGGGCTCGTCGAGCCAGGTCAGCTCGGCCCAGGCATCGGGCGTGGTGTCCGCGGCCTCGCCGGTCGCGACACGGGGCCAGACGTGGATCCGTCCCTCCTCGGTCTCGACCAGACCGGGCGCGGTGGCCAGGACCTCCGCCAGGCGCAGGAAGGGGGCCTCACCGGCCGCCTCCAGCTCCCACCACAGCCCGAGGGCGTCCACCTCGGGGTCGTCCACCACGGCGTGGAAGCGCTCGGACTCCTCCATCGCCGTGAAGAGCAGCTGTTCGTCGCAGCGCAGGGCGGCGTCGATCAACAGCAGGCGCTGCGCCTGGACCGCCTCGGGCAGCTCCGGTGCGCGCGTCACGGTCACCTGCTCGGGCCCGGCGGAGCAGTCGTCGCCGCCATGGCCACGCAGCACCTCGCCGTCAGCGGCAGCAGCCGGTTCGTCGCCGGGCTCGCCCGCAACGGCGTCCGCAGCGGGAGCGGCGTCGTGGTCCGCGGGGGTGTGACCATCGCCGAGGTGCTCGGCCGCGTCCTCGGCGCCCGCGGTGCCCGCCTCGTCGTCGCCCGGCACCGCGGACCCGTGGGCGGCGGGTTGCTCAGCGAGCTCGTCGGCGGGCCCGGCGCAGGCCACCGCGCCAACCAGGGCGACGGGCAGCACCAGGGCGGCCAGCCACATGCGGGTCCGTGGCCCCCGGTGCGGGGTCGGTGTCGGTGTGGGTGTCGGTGTGGGTGTCGGATCCAGGGGCTGCATCGTCGGTCCTTCCGGGCGCGAAGGCGGCGTTCGCCGCGCTCACCCCTCCCGACGCACGACCCCGGCCGGGGGTTGCCTGACCGGCACCTGCACGCACAGGCCCGCCCCGGCACACTGGCCGGGGCGGGCGCATCCTTGCGGCGGCTGCGTGTCGCCAGCCGCCCCTTGGGTCGATCAGTTGCCGGGCAGCGGCAGCTGCGGGAGGCCCCACAGCACCAGCAGGGTCATCGCCATGGTCGCGAAGAAGGTCGCGGGCCACACCCGCACGGCGTCGACCCGTGGGGCTGCCGACGCGCCACCACGCGTGCGGACGATGATCTCCAGCAGCAGCAGGGTGGTGGTGGCCGCGGCGGACATCATGCAGAAGGGGCAGATCGCACCGATCGGCACCAGCTGCAGGTAGACGAACCCAGCCGAGGACAGCACACCGAGGCTGGTCAGGGGCAGCAGGGCGCGCTCGAGCCGGGCGTCCTTGGTGTGCAACCAGGTGGCGCCGGCAGCGATCATCAGCACGTAGTAGGCCGCACCGATGGTGGCCAACGGGATGGGGCCCACGTAGGCCCACGGGCTCGTGATCACCTCGATCGCACCCTGGGGCTGGGCGCCGTCGGGCAGGGGCAGCACCCAGAAGTGGATCGCGGTCAGCAGCATGCTGGCGCCCCAACCGACCACGGCGACGCCGATGAAGGTGCGGATCAGGACGTTGATCGTGCGGTCGTCACCCGCGAGCTGCGCATCTGACGTGGCCGTGGCGGTGGCGGCGGGGGATGCCTGGGTCATCGTGGGTACCTCGAAGGGGAGCGGTGAGGGGGCTGATCTCGGGCACGGGCCAGCGCGCGGCTGACCCGTTGGACGGGAGGGGCGACCACCGGAGCACGTCGTGGACGTGGTGACCTGTGGTGCCCTGCTGCTGTGGTTGAACGCCTCCACCTCGCCGAT
Source organism: Nitriliruptoraceae bacterium (assembly GCA_007117945.1). Classification (GTDB taxonomy): domain Bacteria; phylum Actinomycetota; class Nitriliruptoria; order Nitriliruptorales; family Nitriliruptoraceae; genus T1Sed10-7. Next base: position 3,616 of record SKTN01000107.1, read on the forward strand.
CCATCCCGAGCGACCGACACCGACACGAAGTGGCGACCAAGGGCCCTGCCGCCGACGACGAAGGTCCCGTCCACCGCCGATCACGTTCCCAGGCGTAGGGCCGAAGGTCCCACCCCGGTGCGGAGGTCGAGGGAGGTGGCCGCTGCCCCTGCCGGCGCTGGAGCGGCTGCGAGCGCGCCCCGCGCTGCGGCGTCACCACGCCGCGGTCGGCACCCCGCCCGTCGTCCCTGGGGCAGGCGAGAGCCCCTGTCCACCGTCGGCGAGCGGCAGCCGGACCACGAACCGGCCGGGTGCGGCCTCGCCGGGCTCGTGATCGATCGTGCCACCGTTGCTGGTGGCGAGGCGGGCGCAGATCGCCAGCCCGAGTCCGAGCCCCTGGATGCTGCGGTGATCGGCGACCTCGGGTTGGGTGAACGGGTCGAACAGCTGGCCGACGAGCTGGTCGGGCACTCCCTGGCCACGGTCGGTCACCACCAACCGTGCCTGCTCGCCCTCCCGCTCCACGTCCACGACCACCGGCGGGATGCCGTGCTGCAGGGCGTTGTGGAGCAGGTTGTCGAGGATCTGGCGCACGTGTCGGGGATCGGCCCAGGCCCGCAGGTCAGGATCGGTGCGCCCGACGCGGATCTGGGGCTGCTGGCGGTCCTCGAGCACCTGTGCGACCAGGGCCCCGAGCTCCACCGGCTCCGGCTCGGCCACGAGACGGCCACGGCTGGCGCGGCTGAGCAGGAGCAGGTCACTGATGAGCGCGTTCAGGTGGCGTCCGTTGCGGTCGATGGCCTCGACCCAGGTCCGAGCTTCCTGGTCGAGGTCCGGCCGCGCGCGCAGGAGGAGTTGGCTGAACCCGACGATGGGGGTGAGCGGGGTCCGCAGCTCGTGGGACACCGCCGCGAGCAACCGCTCCCGGTGTTCCGCGACCTCCGCGGAGGACGCGCCTTCCTGGGCCCGTGAGGCGATCAGCAACGCCGCCACCGCCATCACGACCATGAACACCCGTAGCAGCGTGGCCGACTCGATCGGTGTCCAGTCGACCTCGGCGAAGGGCCCGCGTCCCAGCGCCGTACCCACCAGGGCGACGTTGGTGGTCACCGCGATCGCGATGGCCGTGCCCGATAGTCGCAGCCGCAGCGCGGCCCACACCACCGGGAGCAGGACGGCGTAGCCCACCGTCGCGGCGAGCAGGTGGTCGCGCAGGGCGAACACCGCGACCGACACGACCAGCACCGCACCGAGGATGACCATGACCTCGCCGGGGGACCGGTGGGTGACCGGGATGCGACCGAACACCAGGAGCCCGACCGGAACGACCATGAGCACGCCGACCGCGGCCCCGGTGGCCCACAGGGCGGCGGTCACCGCGTAGGGGGTGGTGTCGCCGGTGAGCACCGCGCCGAGCGCCCCCAGCAGCCCAGCCGGGACGGACCCGGCCAGCACGGCCAGGGCGAAGCGCAACACGCGGCCGACCGTGTCCAGCGACGCCGCACGCCACCGCACGACCAGCGCAGGGACGACGAGGTAGGTGGTGAAGTTCGCCGATGCCCACAGCAGCGCGGGGAGCAGTGCAGCGTCGTACCTGATGAGGTCGTAGACCACCTGGGTCACGAACAGGATGGCGAGGAGCGCCGGCCAGCGCCGTCGCGGCGCGAGCAGCAGGCTGGTGACGGCGACACCGGCGGGAGGCCAGATGAGGCCGTACATCTCGATCAGGGCGCCGACCGACAGGGCGTACGTCAGGGCGAGGAGGTAGGCGACGACCGTCAGGCTGCTATGGAGGGCGAACCCACCGCGTCCGGCCACACCCGGCATGTCAGCCCCTCACCGCACGGCACCGCACCGCCGCAACGCCTGGACCTGCTCCGCTCACGACCCCGGAAACTCCAGTGTGCAGCACTACACGATCACCAGGCGCACCTCCAGGGCGCCGCTGACAGGGCGCGGCTGACAGGGCGCGAGGCGACCGCAGCGCCGCCGGGGCTGTCCGCGATCCGGAGCTGGAGAGGGGATTCGAACCCCTGACCTATCGCTTACGAGGCGATTGCTCTACCGACTGAGCTACTCCAGCGCAGGCGCGAAGGGTAGCGACCACCTCGCGGCGCTCACACC
>SKTN01000116.1 GCA_007117945.1 Nitriliruptoraceae bacterium
ATCACCATCATCGACACCGGCCGGTTGACGCGACACCGCTACGAGGCCACCGCCACGGGGGTGACGACCACCGTCAGCAACGGTGAACTGCGGTGGACCGAGGACCCGCTGTCGGGTGCCACGATCCCCGGCATCCTGTGGGTCGACGACGACCCGTGGGACCACGACGGCTGGGTGGGGCTGACCTACCAGCCCACCGAGGGGCTGTACTACGTGTGGGTCGAGGGCCAGGCCGGCGGCCGGACCACCAGGGTGAAGTACGAGAAGCGCAGCTTCGGCCTGGTCCCCGGCTTCACCGCGCTGAACGACCTGCTGAGGAAGGACGCCCAGTACACGTGGATCACCGTCACCCACACCCAGGTACGTCCGTTGCTGCAGTCCGAGACGCTGACCTGTACCGGGGAGGCGTGCTCCACCCAGGCCGGCATCCCGATCCACCACGACCCGGCCCACGCGTACTCGATCCGCTTCGAGGAGGTCAAGGATGGTGCGCCGCGGTGGACGACGCGGCAGTGGACGACCGGTGGTGGCTGGCTGCGGTCCACGACCCACCACCTGCTCGTCACCGAGCAGGTCGGCTTCGTCGACACCTACACCCACACGCTCAAGGCCGACCACCCGATCGTCCTCGGGTTCCTGGGCAACGCCGAGGCACCACGCATCGACATCGCGAGCAGGACGTCGATCGTCCTGCTCGGCCACCTCCGCGCACCCGAGCACGGCAGCGTGTCCATCACCTCGGACGACGGGAGGGTGGAGGGCGGGAGCAGAGCTGCGGTGTTCGGGCCGAGCCCGACGCTCTCGGCAGCTGGCGGGGTCCGGCTCCAGCTGGAGGTGGGTGCCACCTCGGCGCCCCTGCGCATCGAGACCGCTGGCGACATCCACATCACCGTCGTGTCGAACGGTCACGACACAGCACGGCTGGTCGTCGACCGGGTGGTGTCGACCAACGGTGACGTCCTGTTGTCGGCTCCCGACGGCATCACCGCTGCCAGCTCCGCCAGCGAGGGTGTCGGATCCTCGCTCATCGCGGGGGACCGCATCACCCTGCTGTCCGCCCGCGGCTCCATCGGGACCGCCGCCGCCCCGCTGCTGATCGACGCGAACCGTCACGGCGCCGGCGGTGTGATCGCCCACGCCTACGGCGACGTCCACCTCCTCGAGGTCGCGGGCGAGATGCTGCTCGGCACGCCGTCGGTCTCGCTCTTCGGGTCGGCGGCCTCGATCGTGTCCCTGCACGGCGTGGTCAGCCTGGCCACCGTCGACGGCTCGATCCTGGATGGGACGACGCGCCACGCGCTCCGCTACGACGCCGTGCCGCTGCTCCCGGGTGAGCTACTCCTGCTGCTCGCCCCCGATCTGGTCGAGCCCGTGTGGTTCGTCGGGCCGACGGTGTCAACCGGTGTCGTACCGAGCATCATCGCCCGGCACGTGAGCCTGCTCGCCGGTGGCGACGGCAGCGTCGGTCAGGGACCAGGTGTGGACACGATCATCCTCTCCGGTGGCCTCGCGGGCATGACCGACGCGCAGCAGAGGGCCCTCGCCCAGCTGCGGCCCGCGGACCTCCTCGGGGTCGTGTACGCCCTCTACCGCTACATCGGTGTGGCCGCTGAGATCGACCTCGCGTCCGCCGACCTGTCCGACGACAGCTGGGTGCCGGTCGAGCCGCTGATCCTCGGCGAAGCCAGTGGCCCCACCGCGCTGACCACCGGTGACCTCGTGCTCGTGGAGCGCGCCGACGCCTACGGGCTGTACCACTACCTCGGCCCTTCGGGTGCCGTGACGATCCGCACCGAGGACCTCACCGACACCGGCCGCTGGAGCGTCGTCGTCCTCAACCCCCGACGCGACGTGCGCACCCTGGGCACCGGGCACCTGATCGCGGACACCGAACAGCTCCGTCGGGTCGGCGTGCGGCGGTTGCGACCGATCACCCTCACCGGTCCCGAGGACGCAGCCACCGACCCGCAGGTGACCGCAGCCGCGACCCGCGAGATCGCGATCCGCGGCCTGGGTGGGCTGCAGCTCGCCACCCTGCGATCGGCCGGCGACGTGTGGCTGCTCGCGGCCGCGGACCTGCGCGACGCCGGATCCGACCCGTTCGCCGCCGTCGTCACCGGGGGTGCCCTCCACCTGTCCAGCGGGGCCGACATCGGCGGTCGGGCGGGCGCGCCAGATCTGCGGATCATGGTCCCGGTCGACGGCCGGCTGCAGGCGCAGGCCCAGGGGGCTGTCCGGCTCCGCCAGGGCGGGGGGACGCTCACGCTGCCCACCGGCAGCTACCTCGCTGCCTCGGACCTGGTCGTCGAGGCGATCATCGCGGGCACCGTCGTCCGGGTCGTCGTGGACGCAGGCGACCTCCTGGTCGGCACCGTGACCGCACCCGGCAGCGTGTCACTGTCCGCCTCCGGTTCGATCGAGACGCTCCTCGACACTTGGAACCCCACCGGCAACCTCACCGGTGGCGGCGTCCGTTTGACCGCCGGAGCGGCGATCGGGACCGCGGCGGCACCGATCGTCATCACGACGCTTGCCAGCGGCGGCGCGCCCGGATGGCTGGACGCCAACGCGCAGCTCGACATCCACGTGGTGGGTCGGCGGTCGGTGTGGGCCCGCTCGGTGTCGTCGCTGACCGGCGACGTCGTGCTCGCGGTCGATGGTGACCTGCAGCTCAGTCTGGTGAGCGCCCCGGTCGGTGGGGTCCTGCTCGCCGTGGATGGCGCCATCCGTCGTGCCTCCAGCGGCGCCACCTTCGACATCGTCGCCGTCGACGGCCTGCTGATCGCCGAGCGCATCGGCGCACTCGACCAGCCGATCCGTACCCAGCTGGCCAACCTCGTGGCCTTCGCCGAGGCCGGGGGTCTCTGGCTCGACAACCGCGGTGACCTGCGGGTCAGCCGCCTCGCGGCGACCAGCGGCCCGCTCGCGGCGAGCGACCACGAAGGGGTCGTCGCGGCGACGGCAGCACGCATCCGCACCGATGCGTCTGCGACCCAGGCCGGTGACATCACGATCGGCCGTGCCGTCGTCAGCCCGAGCGTCCTGCTGCACGCGCGCGCCGGGTCGATCCGCCACGACGGCGACGCCGGCGCGCTGGACGTCATCGCCACCGAGGCGCTGCTGCTCGCCGCCGGCCGTATCGGGACGAACGCGAACCCGCTCGAGGTCGCGGTCACCCACCTCGAAGCGGTCGCCAGCGCCGGCGGCATCCGGATCGACGCCGTCGGTGGCGTCACGATCGGCGGCATCTCGACCGCCCGCATCCCGGAGGCCCGTGGCGCGTCCGGTACCCGCGGGATGCTCGCCAGCGGCTCCGTGCACCTCACGGCCACGGGCGTGCTCCGCGTCGTCGAGGACGTGCGCTCCACCGGCGGCTCCGTCACCCTCCACGCGATCGACTCGCCGGCCTTCGGCGCTGCGGACGTGCCGGTCCCGGACCCGACCCGCCCGCGCGCCGATCGGGAGGTGCGGACCGGGGTGCGCCTGGACGCCCAGGGCGTCCCGATCGGCCGGGACGAGGATCTCGTGGTCACCGCCGGCGCCACGATCAGCGCGGCGCACGTGGTCCGCCTGCTCGCCGGCGACAACCTCTACCTCGACGCCGGGACGACCGTGCAGGCGGGACGCACGATCACCCTGCACGCCGACCACGGTGACGCGGAGGCCGCGGTAGGGATCGCCATCGGCGCCCGCATCGACGTGCTCGGCAGTCTGCGTGCCCCGTCGATCGTGATCGCGGGCGAGCGCAACGACGACGTCATCTACCTGCGCCCCGACGCGCTCCACGGGCGTGTCACCATCCTCGGCGACCTCGACTCGATCGGTCTGCCGGTGGTCCGGGGTGGGGACGACATCATCGTCCTCGACCGCCTGCCGACCCTGGACCCCGGCTGCAAGTACGTCGTGCACGGCGTCTGCAGCAGCGTGATGGACGGGCCCGGATCCCTCGTGACCGGCCTCGGGCCGGCGCCCCGGCGCTACACGGTCGACGTCGACGGGATGGGTGGCTCCGACACCTACATCGTCAACCTGTCGGGCACCTCGGACCACCTCATCAACATCCGGGACTCCGGTGCCCCGGGCGACGGGGTGGACCGCCTCTTCGTCAACGGCACGGCGGGTGCCAGCAACGTCTTCCTGCGCCGGGCCGGGTTCGTGGCGCGCCTGCAGCCGGCAGGCGTCGGCTTCCGCGAGACCTACGAACGCATCAACCACGACGGCTCCATCGAGGAGGTGCACGTCAGGGGCGGCAACAGAGCGGACCGGTTCTACCTCGACGACAACGGCGCGGTGACCTTCCTCTACGGCGTCGGCGGCGACAACCTGTTCCAGTTCGGCCAGGTGTTCGGGGCGCCGCGCTCGTCCGACCCCGGTGTCCACGACCCCCTCGCCACGGGCCGGGCGGGAGACGCGAGGCCACCCTTCGTCGCGCCGGGTGACGACGTGGACACCGTCCTGACGACCCGGGGCTACCTCACGCCGGGGATCAGCTTCGCGACCACCGCCTTCGGCGGCGCTGGCGACGACACCTTCATCGTCCACCGCAACCAGGCACCGCTCCACCTCGTCGGTGGGTCCGGCAACGACACCTTCATCGTCCGCTCGTTCCCGCTCGGCCGACTCGACGGCCGCGGCAGGTTGGTGGCGCGGGTGGACGCCGGTGGCGTGCGCTACGTCGTCAACGAGCCGGTCCTGATCGACGGCGGTCGGGGTGCGGACACGGTCGTGGTGATCGGCACCGACGAGGCGGACCGGTTCGTGATCACCGCGACGCGCGTCCGTGGCGCGGGGCTGCACGTGCGCTACGCCGAGGTGCCGAGGCTCGAGGTGGACGGTCAGGCGGGCGACGACCGCTTCGTGGTCCGGTCCACGGCGGTCAACGTGCTGACCGCGATCTACGGCGGCGCCGGTGCGGACCGGGCCTTCCTCGGCGACGACCTGGATGGGACGCTCGTGATCGACCTCGCCGCGGAGCGTGACTGGCCGCTGACGTCGGCGGTCGGGCTCGCCAGTGAAGCCGACCGTGCCCTGCCTGGGTCCTTCGACGACCGCGATGACGGCGAAGACGACGAACGTGATGACGAGCGTGATGACGAGCGTGAGCACGACGCCGACGACGAGCAGGAGGTCCTCCCGCGCACGGGCGATGGCCTCGCAGCCCTGCTGGCGATCGGGCTGCTGCTCCTGCTCCTCGGGCTCGCGCTGGTGGGCTCGGCCCGCACGGCGATGACCAGGACGCCCTGCCGCTCCTGAGGTGGGTTCCGCACACCGCGTGCAGCGGATCGACCTCGAGATGGTCGGATCGCTGCATGGGACCGGCGACGGCGTCCCGCGATGGCGGACCTTGACACGCCACCGCCGGTCCATCTATGGTGCAACAAAGTACAAACGATTGCAGACTCTTGGGAGTCCCGAGAGGGGAGTCGGCACGTGAGCGCGAGTAACCCGGAGTTCGCCCAGACCGCCATCGCTGCACCCGGCATCCAGGGGGTGGACTGGGAGGAGCGGGTCGACTTCGGCCGGCTGCGTGATCACCGACTCGCCCGCACCCGCGCGGCGCTCGAGGCCAGTGACCTCGGCGCCCTGTTGGTGCTCGAGAGCAGCAACATCCGCTACCTGACCAGCACCCACATCGGCACCTGGGGGTACAACAAGACCGAGCGGTGGGGGCTGCTGACCCGCACGGGCGAGCCGTGGATCTGGGA
>SKTN01000120.1 GCA_007117945.1 Nitriliruptoraceae bacterium
CAACCGCCGTTCGCGGCGCATCCCGAAGGAGCTCGTGCTCCACTCGCCAGGAGCCGCACCGCGGGTGGTACCCCTCAGCGGCCACGGTGTGGTGCTGGGACGCGGCCCCAGCGCGGATGTCCACGTCGAGGACGTCTACATCTCCGACGAACACGCCGAGGTGCTACCGGACGACGGCAGCTGGTCGATCCGCGACCTCGGCTCCACCAACGGCACCTTCCTCAACGGCGCGAAGGTCACCCGCCCCACCCCGCTCGCGGTGGGTGACCAGCTCCGTGTCGGCAAGACCCGCGTCGAGGTCCGCCGATGAGGCGTCTGGTGGCCACGGGCGACTCCCACGTCGGCAAGGTCCGCAAGGGCAACGAGGACGCCCTGCTCCTGCGTGACAGCGTGTACGCCGTCGCCGACGGCATGGGCGGCCACCTCGCCGGAGAGGTCGCCTCGGCCACCGCGCTCGAGCCCGTCGAGCAGCTCGACGGACGGATCTTCCAGGACGACACCACCGCGGTCACCGCGCTGCGCGATGCGGTGGTCGCGGCCAACGAGCGCGTTTCGCGGCTCGCCCAGGAGAACCCGGACTACCGCGGGATGGGCACGACCCTGACCGCCGCCCTGGTCGAGGGCCGTCGGCTGCACGTCGCCCACGTCGGCGACTCCCGGGCCTACCTGCTGCGCGACGGGCAGTTCAGCCAGCTCACCGACGACCACACCCTGGTCCAGCATCTGGTCGATGAGGGCCAGATCACCCGGGAGGAGGCGGCCCACCACCCTCAGCGCTCGGTGGTGACCCGCGCCATCGGTGTGTCCGAGGACGTCGACGTCGACTCCATGTCCCTGGAACTCGTCCCGGGTGATCAGCTCCTGCTGTGCTCCGACGGTCTGACCGGGGTCGTCGAGGACGAGGCCATCGCGCGGACCCTGCTGGAGACCGAGGACCCCGACGCGGCCGTCGCCACCCTGATCGAGCTGGCCAACGCCGCCGGTGGACCCGACAACATCACGGTCCTGCTCCTGCGCTACGAGGATCCCGATGCGGACCAGGGCCCGAGCGGGCGCACCATCGCGATCTCCAGCCGCGTGGAGTCCGACGACCGGAACTGGGCCGGGGAGATGGGTCGCTACGCGTCCCTGACCCGCGGGGGACCCCTCACCCCCGAGCAGCAGGACGAGGAAGGGCGCTCCGCGGGCGCGATCCTCGGCCGCGCCTCGGCGATCGTCATCGCGATCGCCGTGATCGGCGGGCTGATGTTCGGGGGCACACAGTTCCTGCTGTCGCGCAGCTTCTTCGTCGGCGTCGACGGCAACCAGGTCGTGGTGTTCGAGGGCGTCAATCGGGACATCGGTCCCATCGAGCTCTACCGGGTGGCGGAACGCTCCGAGGTCGCGCTCGACGACGTCCAGCAGTGGTACCGACCACAGCTGCAGGCGGGGCGTCCCGCCGCAGACCTCGGGGATGCCCGTGCCCTGATCCGCAACCTCCCCCTGCGCGCCACCGAGGACGACGACGAGGACGAGGAAGCGGACGAGGAAGACGCGCAGGACGGCCTGGACGACGGAGCCGACCCGGACCCTGACGCGTGACCGCCGCAGCGGTGGTCACCGGGGAGGGTCCACGCGCCACCGAGGCACGCCTGCTCATCGGCGCGGTCGTGGTGATCTCCCTGGCGGGGATCCTGCTCGGCTGGTCCACCTCGACCGAGCTCCCCCCGGCCGCCCTGGTCACGGGGCTGGCCATGACGGTCATCGCGGTGGTCGCCCATGTGACCGTGCGGACCACGGCCCCCGATGCCGACCCCCTGCTGCTCCCGATCGCCTTCCTGCTCAACGGGCTGGGCCTGGTGTTCGTCCAGCGCGTGGACATGGCCACGGGCAGCGAGCTGGCGGGGACACAGGCCGTGTGGACCGCGGTGTCGGTGGGTGCCTTCTGCGGGTTGCTGCTGTTCATCCGCGAGGTGCGCGTCCTCGGCCGGCTCCAGTACACCTTCGGTCTCCTGACCATCGTGCTCCTGCTCGCGCCCCTGGTGCCGGGGCTGACGGCCGGGGTGATCAACGGTGCGCAGCTGTGGATCGACCTGTTCGGGATGCGCTTCCAGCCGGGCGAGATCGCCAAGCTGACCATGGTGGTGTTCCTCGCCGCCTACCTGGAACGCAACCGCGCCCTGCTGTCGGTGGCGACCCAGCGCATCGGCCCGCTGCTGCTGCCGGCGCCGCGTCACCTGGCGCCACTCCTCGTGGCCACGGGGCTGGCCCTGGTCATCATGGCCGGGCTGCGCGACCTCGGCAGCGCCCTGCTGTTCTTCGGGGCCTTCCTGGCCATGCTGTACGTGGCCACCGGGCGGCTCGCCTACCCCCTGCTCGGCATGGTCGCCTTCGCGATCGGCTCCACGATCGCCTACCAACTCTTCGGCCACGTCCGCGTACGTGTGGCCATCTGGCTCGATCCGTGGGCCGATGTCAGCGGCGCCAGCTACCAGCTCGCCCAGAGCCTGTTCGCCCTGGCCACCGGCGGGTTGACGGGGACCGGGCTCGGCTTCGGCCGGCCCCAGGACGTCCCCTTCTCCGCCACCGACGCCATCTTCGTGGTGATCGGTGAGGAGCTCGGCCTGCTCGGTGCCACCGTCATCCTGCTGCTGTTCCTGGCCATGGCGGTCCGCGGGCTGAAGATCGCCCTGACCGCCCGTGATGAGTTCGCCACCCTGCTGGCCACGGGGCTGACCGTCCTGATCGCCTTCCAGGCCTTCGTGATCATCGGTGGCCTGACACGGCTGGTGCCCCTGACCGGCATCACCCTGCCCTTCATCTCCTACGGTGGGTCCTCGCTGCTGTCGAACTACCTGCTGATCGCGCTCCTGCTGCGCATCAGCGACGAGTCACGGGGCGCCGCCCTCGGCCGGCCGGTGCGGGGCACCCCACGCAAGGCGGGCGCATGAACCGGCAGATCGTGCGGGTCGGTGCCGTGGTCTTCGTCCTGTTCGGGGCGCTGTTCCTCAACCTCAACGTCATCACGTTGCTGCAGGCCGACGAGCTCGCCAACCACCCGGCGAACCGGCGCGTCATCATCCGGGAGTACTCGATCGAGCGCGGCCCGATCGTGGTGGGCGAGGAAGCCATCGCCCGCAGTGAGCGCACCGAGGAGGGCCAGTACCGCTACCTGCGCACCTACCCCCAACCCGAGCTGTACGCCCACCTGACGGGGTACTACTCCATCGTGCTGCAGCGCTCGGGGCTGGAGCGGGCCCTCAACGAGGAGCTGACCGGACGCACCACCGAGGTCGTCGCCCAGAACCTCGGTGAGCTGCTCGGTCGCGCCGACCGTCCAGGCAACGCCGTGGAGCTGACCATCGACCCCGCGGTCCAGGCCGCCGCCCGGGACGCCCTCGATGGCCGTGAAGGGGCCGTGGTCGCGATCGACCCGTCCACCGGCGGCGTGCTGGCCAGCTACGCCAACCCCACCTTCGACCCGAACCCGCTGTCCAGCCACGACACGCGGGAGATCAACGAGGCCTGGGCGCCCCTGCGTGACGATCCCGATCGCCCCCTGGTGGACCGGGCGACGGGTGAGCTCTACCCGCCCGGATCCGCCTTCAAGGTCGTGGTCGCCGCAGCCGCCCTGGAGGCCGGCAGCGACCCGTCCCGGACCTTCCCCAACGAGGTCGCCTACGACGTGCCCCAGACCTCCCTCGACATCCGCAACGCCGGAGACGCCCGGTGCGGTGACGGTGAGGAGACCACCCTGGAGACCGCCTTCCGCCGGTCCTGCAACACCGTGTTCGCGCGGCTGGGTGTGGAGCTCGGCGACGAGGCCCTGGCCGCACAGGCGGAGGCCTTCGGCTTCAACCGGACCCCGCCCCTGGAGCTGCCCGCGGCCACCAGCCGGATCCCCGAGGAGCAGGACGTCCCCGCCGTCGCCCAGAGCGCCATCGGCCAGCGGGACGTGCAGGCCACGGTCCTGCAGATGGCGATGGTCTCCGCCACCGTGGTCAACGGGGGCCAGCTCCTGCGTCCCCACCTCGTCGACGCCGTCAGGGGCCCCGACGGTGCCATCCTGCGGGGCGCGGACGTCGGCCGCTGGCAGGCACCGCCGGGCGACGGGCGGACCATGTCACCGCGGACGGCCCAGCAGCTGCGCAGCCTGATGGTCGACGCCGTCAGCGGCCCGGGAGCGACGGGCGGTGCCGCCGCCATCGACGGGGTCGAGATCGGCGGCAAGACCGGTACCGCCCAGACACTGCCCGGCGCGCCGCCGGTGGCCTGGTTCATCGGTTTCGCCGGCGACGAGGTGGCGGTGGCCGTCGCCGTCCCCAACGCGGACGGCGGTGGCGGTGCCGTGGCCGCGCCGATCGCCCGCCAGGTGTTCCAGGCCGCGCTCGGTTGACCGGGGCCGGCGGGAGGAACCCGTGGTACGCCGTTGCTAGCCTCCGACGAGGCCCACTGCCCCGGAGGAACACCACGTGACACAGGGACGCGTCCTGGCCGGCCGTTACGAGCTACGGCGGGTCCTCGGACGGGGCGGGATGGCGCAGGTCCACGCGGCCTACGACCACACCCTCGGCCGTGAGGTGGCGATCAAGCTGCTCCTGGAACGCTTCCGGGAGGACGAGAGCTTCACCCGGCGTTTCCAGGACGAGGCCCGACACGTGGCGCGCCTCAACCACCCCAACCTGGTCGCGGTGTACGACACCGGGTCCGACCAGGGCCAGCCCTACATCGTGATGGAACTGGTGGAGGGCCGCTCCCTGCAGCAGGCGATCGCCGCAGGCGGGTTGACCGAGGACCGGGCCCTCGAGGTCGTCGCCGACGTGTGCTCCGCGCTGGCCTACGCCCACGAGCGCGGCCTGATCCACCGTGACATCAAGCCGGGCAACATCCTGCTCGCCGACGACGGCGCGGTGAAGGTCACCGACTTCGGGATCGCCCGCGCCATCGACAACGAGACGGTGACCCGCACCGCCGCGGTGCTGGGCACCGCCGCCTACCTGTCACCGGAGCAGGCACAGGGCCTCGACGTCGATGCGCGCAGCGACCTCTACTCCCTCGGGGTCGTGCTCTACGAGTCCCTGACCGGCCAGCAACCCTTCGCCGGGGACTCACCCGTGACCGTGGCCTACCAGCACGTCCAGGAGCCGCCCCGGCCACCCCGTGAACTCGACCCGCAGATCAGCCCCGCAGCCGAGGCGATCACCATGCGGGCGCTGGCCAAGAACCCCGCCAACCGCTACCAGAGCGCCGGGGAGATGCGCACCGACGTGGTCAACGCCCGGGTCGGCCAGCCCGTCACCGCGCCGGCGGTGCTGCCCGCGGACGAGACCGCCCTGCTCACCCCCGATCCGACCACCCGGGGCGTGCGCACCCACGAGCAGGAGCGGCGCCGGCGTGGGCTGCTGGCCACGGTGCTGGTCCTGCTCGGTGTGCTGGCGCTGGCCGCCGGCGCCTTCGCCCTCATCAACCTCCTGGACGGCGACGACGCCCTGGTGGCCGTACCCGACGTGGTCGGCGAGACCCGGGACGTCGCCGAGGACCTGATCCTGCGCGCCGGCCTCGAGCTCGGGGAGGTCGACACCGAACCCAGCGACGAGGTCGAGGAGGGCCGGGTGATCCGCTCGATCCCCGGCGCCGACACCGAGGTGGCCGAGGGCAGTGCGGTGGACCTGGTCATCTCCG
>SKTN01000327.1 GCA_007117945.1 Nitriliruptoraceae bacterium
AGCGCCGCGGCCGCCAGCAGCGTGGTGATCCTCTTGCTCATGGTCCGTTCCCTCCGTGTGGTGGTCGTGTGTCGGGTCCCTGCGCCTGCGTCGGCTGCGTCACCGGCGTCACGGCAGGACGTGGACGGTTCCGGTCATCCCCGCGTGCGGCGAGCAGACGAAGGTGTAGGTGCCTGCCTCCTCGAAGGTGTGGGTGAAGGTCCCGCTGTCCTGCAGCGGGCTCTCGAAGTCCGGTCCGACCACGTCGTGCGCGGACCCGCCCTGCCAGTCCCAGGTCACCTCGGTGCCAGCCTGGACGACGAGTTCGTCGGGTCCGAACTCGTTGTCCGAGACCGTGATCGTCGGATCGTGGGTGGCGCTGCCCACGTCCTCGGCCAACGCCAGCACCTCGGGCTCCGCGTCGGCGCAAGCCATCACACCTACGGTCGCCAGCGCCAGGAGCCCGTGGCGCCACCGGCTGTCGCTACACATGCGTTCCTCCTCCGTCGGGGACCGCACGATCGCGGCCCCTCGTGCCCCACAGACGCGCCAGGGGGCAGCCCTCGGTGACGGCGATGTGCGGATCGCGCGACGCCCGCGCCCGACACCGTGCGCAGGGCACAGCTCAGCGGTTGCTGTCACCCTCGGGTGGCCGTCGATCGTCTGGAGCGAGGGGCCCGTCCGTCGCGTGTGGCTGCGGGCACCTGGCAGCGGGACGGATCGCCGCCGTCTGCGCTCGTGGCCGGTGACGCCGTGCGACACGATGCTGCGCGCGGCCGGCCGGGCCGGCACCCTGCCGGGTACCCGGGGGTGGGGCTGCCCCCACCACGAGGAGACCGGCAGGCGGGATGGCGTCGCACCCCTCGGGAACGGAGGCTTGTCACCGACCGATCGACCCCCCGGACGAGCGAGCTGACCATGGACACGGTCGCCAGCCAGGCGGTGACCGGATCCGCCGATCCTGCCACCGACCAGCAGCCCGGACGTACCCGGCGGTGGCTGGCCTACGCGCTGCGTCGCCACGGTTACCTGCTGGTCCAGGGGCCGCTGACCACGATCGGCCTGCTGCTCGTGGTCCTCGGCCTGGCGACCAGCACGCTCACGCTGTGGATGGTGATCGGGGTCGCCTTCCTGGTCGCCACCCTCGCCCTGTCCCGCGCCTTCGGCGACGTCCAGCGACAGGTCGCCAACGCCCTCCTTGGCAGCGAGGTGGCGGCCCCACCCGCCCCGGTTGCGGACGCCTGGCGCTCCGTGCGGGGGTTCCTCCACCGCTTGAAGGACCCCGTGGCGTGGCGCGCCACCGCCTACCACCTGGTGGCCTATCCGGTGGCGTTCCTCGGCTCGATGCTGGTCGTGGCGGCCTGGCTCCTGTTCCTGTCGTCCATCTTCACCCTGCTGCCCGTGGGCACGACGGATGTGGAGTTCGGGCCGCTGCTGGCCTGGCTGCAGGGCCATCTCGGCGACGGGCTGCTCCTCGACCTGGTGTGGGGGCTGGTGCTGGCGGTCGTCGCGCTGGTGGGGATGGCTGCGGCCACCGGCGTCGGGAACCTGCTCGAGCTGCTGACGCGAGGACTCCTCGGACCGACCCGTGGCCAGCGGCTGCGTCAGCTCGAGGAGCGGCGCAGTGCCCTGGTCGACGACGCTGCCGGCGCGCGTCGGCGTATCGAGCGTGACCTCCACGACGGCGCGCAGATGCACCTGACCTCCCTGGCCATGGAGCTCGGCGAGGTCCGTGCGGCGCTGCGCGAGGGCAGCTCCCCCGAGGAGCTGGCACCCCGGGTGGCGACCGCACACGAGCAGGCGAAGACCGCACTGGGTGAGGTCCGTGACCTCGCCCGGGGAGTGCATCCGGCGATCCTGACCGACCGCGGCCTCGAGCCGGCCCTGTCGTCGCTGACGGCCCGGACCCCGGTCCCGACCACGCTGCACGTCGACCTACCCGAGCGACCCTCCCCGGGCAGGGAGTCGATCGCGTACTTCGCGGTGGCGGAGGCGCTGACCAACGTCGTGCGCCACAGCGGTGCGCGGGCGGCCCACGTGGAGCTCACCCGCCGGGGCGACGACCTGGTCATCGAGGTGTCGGACGACGGGCGGGGCGGTGCCGACCCGGGGCGTGGCACGGGCCTGGACGGGATCGCAGCTCGGGTGCGTGCGGTGGACGGCGAGCTGACCCTGACGAGCCCGGTGGGTGGGCCGACCACCGTGCGTGTGGAGCTGCCGTGCGCGTCGTGATCGCCGAAGACGCGACGCTGCTGCGTGCCGGGCTGGTCCGTCTGCTGTCCGACCGCGGTCACAGCGTCGTGGCCGCGGTGGGTAACGCGCCCGCGTTGCTCGAGGCCGCCCGCGAGCTCGCGCCGGACGTGGCCGTCGTCGACGTGCGCATGCCACCGGACCACACCGACGACGGCCTGCGCGCTGCCCTCGAGCTGCGTGCTACCTCGACGCCGCCGCAGTCGGTGCTGATCCTGTCGCAGTACGTGGAGGCGCGGTACGCGACGGAGCTGCTCACGGGGGACGCGACGGGGTTCGGGTACCTGCTCAAGGACCGCGTCGCCGATGTCCGCGAGTTCGTGGACGCCGTCGAGCAGGTCGCCGCGGGTGGCTCCGTGCTCGACCCCGAGGTGGTCACCCAACTGCTGGGCCGTCGGCGCGACGGGAGCGCACTGGACCGGCTCACGCCGCGGGAGCGTGAGGCGCTGGCCGCGATGGCCGAGGGGCTGACCAACGCCGCGATCGCCGAGCGGCTGGTGGTCAGCGTCGGCGCGGTCGAGAAGCACATCGGCAACATCTTCGACAAGCTCGGCCTCGTGGTCGATGAGGAGCACCATCGCCGCGTCCGGGCCGTGGTGGCGTGGCTGGCCCACCGCGACCCTTGAGGGACCCGTCGCTGGTCACCGCTGCGTGTCGGTGTCCCCCACCTCGACGCCGGTGGTGTCGGGCCGCAGGGCCGGTCTGCGGAGCCACCGGCGGCCGAGCAGCAGCAGGAGGACAGCCAGCGCCGGCGTCGCAACCGCGGGGGCGAGGTTGATCGCCGGGGCCGCCCCCGGGTCATCCAGCAGCGAGGGGTCGGCGGGTGTCAGCAGCGCCGCGTTGTTGACGGCGCCGTGCAGCACCATGCACACCAGCACGCTGCCGCGGGTGCCGTTGTACAGCCAGGTGAAGGCCACCGACAGGCCCATGACGAAGGCCAGATAGATCCAGAAGGGCTGTCCCACGAAGGGACCACCCACGACCCCCTGCGGCAACAGGTAGCCGGGGAGGTGCCACGCAGCCCACAGCGCGCCGATCAACAGGCTCGCTGCCAGTGGCCCGACCCGCCGCTGCAGCCGCGGCAGCAGGTAGCCACGCCAGCCGAGCTCCTCCTGCCCGCCGAAGACCAGCGCGGTCACCGCGGTGGCGGCCAGGAAGGTCGGCAGCCGTGCCAGGCTCTGCTCGAGCAGCAGCGGTTCATCGGTACCGACGAGCACGAACACCCTGGCGAGGGGGATGACCAGGGGCAGCAGGAGCGCAGCGAGCCACCAGCGCGCCGGGATACGCCACACGGCCATGTCGCGCAGCCACGCTCGCAGCCCGCCTCCCGTCGCCGCCACCACCACCGCCCCGGCGACCGCGGGGCCGAAGGCGCCGAGCACCACGGCGACCACGGCCAGGTCGGGCACCAGCACCGCCGCCGGGATCCACACGAGCCACGAGAACGTGATGGCGAGCACCGCGAAGGCGCTCAGTGGTGCCCGGCGGATCCGGGAGGCGGTCCAGGACGTCGCGCGGAGCATGGGGTTCCTCCTCGCACCTCGAGGTGGCCACCCCGCGCCTGACAGCCCCGTCCGGCCAAGCGCCGGCTGGCAACGACCCGCCGGAGTGTGGTGGTCCATCAACCCGCGGGCAAGGGCATCGACCCGACGGAGCGCGGGGTGTCGGCTCCGTCGGGTAGCGACGACGATGGTGAGCCGCTCGTCCACGCCGTGTCCGGCGCGGTCATCGGCGCGTGGACGATCCTGGGGTGGTCGTCGCCGTTGCCCCTCGATGGTCGCCGCGTGCGGCGGGAGGAGCGTGGGCCCTTCCGCCGGCCGCGATGGCGCGTACGACCAGGGCGGCGGCGGTGAGGGTCACCGCACCACCGGTCCAGGGTGCGACCGTGGGGAGGAAGGTCCTGAGCGCCGGTGCCAGCACGCCCCACCAGCCGGCCGCCAGCAGCGCTGCCGCCCCGCCTGCCGCGACCCGCGACCCCTGGGGCCAGCGCCGCCGCGGCCGGGTTGGGGACGCGCGCTGCTCGCGGGGGGCGAGGGGCAGCAGCAGGGCGGCGGCGCTCGCAAGCAGCACCCCGAACGCGGTCCAGGCCCCCGCCCGTAGGTGGTCGTGGGTGCGCACCAGCCTGGGGGCGGGCAGCTGTGCGAACTCGGTCCAGGCCCGCAACTCCTCGATGAGCAGGGGGTAGCCGTTGCGGCTGTTGGTGAGGATCACGATCCCGTCCCCGGTGGCGCGCACCGCGGCGAACCCGCTGATCCAGCCCTCCTCCTCGCCGGCGTTGAGGACCAGCCTGCTACCGTCGAGATCCTCCACGAAGTGGCCGTAGGCGGTGGCATCCGTCAGCAGCCGGTGGGGCAGACCGGCTGTGGGTGCCCGGGGCTGGAGGAGCTCGTCGACGTCCACCCGGACGTCGGAGGGGGCGGCCCGCTGGCGGTCGCCAAGGGCCGCGACGAGCCGACCGAGGTCGGCAGCGGTGGTGTGCAGGCCGCTGGCGCCCAGGGGGCTGGCCCACGCCGGATCGACCGGCTCCCCGTCAGCGGCGTGGCCGGTGGCGGCGCGTGCCCGGTCGTGTGCCTGGGGGTCGAAGGTGGAGTCCTCCATCCCCAGCGGTTCGAGGATGTGCTGCGACAGCGCGGTGGCGAGGTCCTCGCCCGTTGCGTCCTCGACCAGCAGGGCGAGCAGCGCGTAGCCGGGGTTCGAGTAGGTGAAGCCCGCCCCGGGTTCCTGCACCAGGGTCATCGCCTCCGGGTCAACCTGGCCGGCACGCAGGTGTGCAGGGGTATCGGGCGTCGCATCGATCGCGAAGGGCAGTCCCGAGGTGTGCGCCAGCAGCCGGCCGGGGGTGCCCCCTGCGGTGTCGTAGGGCGCTTCCGGGAGGGACCACCCATCGATCTGCCCGTCGACGGGCGCGTCGAGGTCGATGTCCCCCTCGGCGGCGAGTTGCAGCACGGCCCATGCCAGCACCGACTTCGACAGCGAGCCCGCCTGGAACACCGTGTCCTCGCGGACCGGACGGCCCGTGGTGGGGTCCGCGGTCCCCAAGCCCTCGGCCCAGACCACCTCGCCGTCCACCACCAGGGCGAGCGCCGCGCCGGGGACGGAGAACCGGTCCAGGTTGGCCGCGACCCGTGCCTGGGTCGCGCGGATGTAGGCGTCGGGATCGATGGACGTCGCCCCGGACTCGTCGGGCTCGTCGGGCTCGTCGGGCTCGTCGGGCTCGTCGGGTGCGGCGGGTGCGGCGGCCTCGGTGGCCGCGGCTGCAGGCGCGGCCCACGCTGCGCCCGCGAGCGCCATCGCGCCGAACGTCGCACCGAACGCCGCGGCCGCGGCCCACCAGGGTCGCATCGCCACGACCTACGGGGCGTTCACGTTGTCGAGGAGGTCGATGACCTCCGCTGCGACCTCGCGGGCATGCTC
>SKTN01000277.1 GCA_007117945.1 Nitriliruptoraceae bacterium
ACCTGGAGGTCGGCCGCCCCGTCAACCTCGAGCGCGCCATGCGCGCCGACAGCCGCTTCGGCGGCCACCTCGTCCAGGGCCACGTCGACGCCGTGGGCACGGTCACCGACCTCGAACGCCTCCCGGGCACGGTGTTCATGACCATCACCGCCGACGACGCGCTGGCCCGCTACCTGGTACCGAAGGGCTCGATCACCGTCAGTGGCGTGAGCCTGACCGTGGTGGACCGCACCGAGGACGCGACCTTCCGGATCGGCCTGATCCCCCACACCCTGGAGGTCACGACCCTGGGGGTGCTCCAGGAGGGTGACCGCGTCAACCTCGAGGTCGACGTGGTGGCCAAGTACGTCGAGCAGTTGCTGGCAGGCGGCGCGCCGAGCCCCTACGCCGCACCGATGGACCAGGAGCGCGCGTGAGCACCTTCGCCCCGATCGAGGACGCCGTCGCGGTGCTGGCCGACGGCGGGATGGTCATCGTCGTCGATGACGAGGACCGCGAGAACGAGGGGGACCTGGTCCTGGCGGCCGATGCCGTCACCGCGGAGCAGATGGCCTTCGTGATCCAGCACACCTCCGGGTTCGTCTGCGTGCCGATGCTCGGCGACGACCTCGACCGCCTCGACCTGCCGCCGATGGTCGCCCGCAACCAGGACCCCAAGGGCACGGCCTACGCGATCTCCGTGGACGCCGCCGCGGGCACCAGCACGGGCATCTCCGCCGCCGACCGTGCCAGGACCTGCCGGGTGCTGGCCGACCCGACGACCAAGCCCGACGACATCACCCGGCCCGGACACGTGCTGCCCCTGCGCTACCACCCCGCCGGCGTGCTGCACCGACTGGGCCACACCGAGGCCTCCGTGGACCTGGTCCGCATGGCCGGCCGCCGCCCCGCGGCGGTGATCTGCGAGGTCACCAACCCCGACGGGACCATGGCGCGGGTGCCGGACCTGGAGCGCTTCGCCGCCGAGCACGACCTGAAGCTGGTCACCATCGCCGACCTGGTCGCCTACCGCCGGGCCCGCGAGAGCATCGTGGAGCGGGTGGCCGTGGCCAAGCTGCCCACCCCCTACGGCGACTGGACCATGATCGGCTACCGCAACGCGTTCGACGGCACGGAGTCCCTCGCCCTGCTCTACGGCGACCCCGAGGGCGAGCCGGACGTGCTGGTGCGGATGCACTCCGAGTGCCTGACCGGCGACGTGTTCCGCTCCCTGCGCTGCGACTGCGGGCCACAGCTGGACCTGGCGATGGCGCGGATCGCCGAGGAGGGCCGCGGTGTGGTGGTCTACCTCCGTGGCCACGAGGGCCGCGGGATCGGACTGCTCCACAAGCTCCGTGCCTACGAGCTGCAGGACAACGGCAGCGACACCGTGGACGCCAACCTCGACCTGGGCCTGCCCAACGACGACCGGGACTACGGTGTCGGGGCCATGATCCTGGCCGACCTGGGGCTGTCCACCCTCAAGCTGCTGACCAACAACCCGGAGAAGCGGGCGGCCCTGTCCGGTTTCGGGCTCTCCATCGTCGGGCGCGTGCCCGTCGAGGTGCGCCCCAACCCCAACAACGCCTTCTACCTCAGGACCAAGGCCGAGCGCATGGGCCACGACCTCGGCGGTGAGGACCTCCCGGTCTCCACCGGGGTCGGCGACATCGCCGCCCAGGGGGCCCGGGCGCCCCGCGCCGTGGAGAAGCCGGTCCGCGGTCTGGCCATGGCACCGCCCCCCGACGATGAGCGCGAGCAGGACCCCGGCCGCGGCCGGGACCACGGGAAGGACAGCGTGTGAGCGAGATCACCCACCTCGAGGGCAGCCTCGACGCCAGCGGCCTGCGCATCGCCGTGGTCGCCGGCCGGTTCAACGAAGCGGTCGTGCGTCCCCTGGTCGAGGGTGCCACGGGCGCCCTGCTGCGCCACGGTGCCCGCCCCGAGGACCTCAGGGTCGTGTGGGTCCCGGGTGCCTGGGAGCTGCCCGTGGTCCTCGACCGGCTGGCCGCCAGCGGTGCGGTCGACGCCCTGGTGGCGCTGGGCTGCGTGGTCCGGGGGGAGACCGGCCACTACGACTACGTGGCCGGGGAGGGCTCCAACGGCACCGCCGCCGTGGCCCGCCGGCACGGCATCCCCATCGGCAACGCGGTGCTGACCACGGAGACGTGGGACCAGGCCGTGGCCCGCGCGGGCGGCAAGCTCGGCAACAAGGGCGCCGAGGCGGCCCTGGCCGCCGTGGAGACCGCGACGCTGCTGCGGAGCCTGTGACCACCCCCGCCGAGGAGGAGCAGCCGGGCCCCGTCCCGGTGGATGACCCGCGGCCGGGGGACAAGCGGGCGGCGATCGACGCCGAGCAGGCCCACCTCGACCGGGTGCACGACCGCGTGGAGCACCTGCGCCGCCGCGCCGAGGAGCGCGCCGCCGAGGCCGCTGCGGACCGCTCCGGCGCGACCTTCCAGGCCCGCTACGAGCGCGACGTCACCGCTCACCACCACGCCTCCCGCCAGCAGCGCTACACCTTCGGTGACGTGGAGTCCCTGGCCTTCGGCCGCCTCGACCTCTCCGACGGCGACGAGATGCACGTCGGCCGGGTCTCAGTGATCGACGACGACGGTGACGTGCTGCTGGTGGACTGGCGTGCGCCCGCCGCCGCGGCCTTCTACCAGGCCACCGCCGCCCGGCCGATCGGCGTGGCCCGCCGGCGCACCCTGGTCACCCGGGGGCGGCGCCTGGTGGACCTCGACGACGAGGTGCTGGACGGCACCGCCGCTGAGCGGCTGGGCCTGCGCGCCGTGACCGGGCAGGGCGCCCTGCTCGCGGCGCTCAGTCGCGACCGCTCCGGCCGGATGCGCGACATCGTCGCCACGATCCAGGGCGAGCAGGACCGCATCATCCGTGCCCCCGCCAGCGGGACCCTGGTGGTCTCCGGCGGCCCCGGCACGGGCAAGACCGTGGTCGCCCTCCACCGCGTCGCCTACCTGCTCTACCGCGACCGCGAGCGGTTCGAGGGCCGGGGCGTGCTGGTCATCGGGCCCTCGGCAGCCTTCACGGAGTACACCGCCCGGGTGCTGCCGGCGCTGGGCGAGGACCGGGCCGTGCAGCGGCCCCTGGCCGGCCTCGCCCCGCGGGGTGCGACGATCCACGGCTGGGACGAACCCGACGTGGCCCGCACCAAGGGCGACCTGGCCATGGCCGAGGTGCTGCGCCGCACCCTGCACGCCGTGCTCCCACCGATCCCGCCCACCACCCGGCTGTCCTTCGAGGGCACCGCCGTCACCGTCCGCCGCGACCACCTCGAGGCACTGCGCGAACGCCATCTCGACCGCATCCGGGCGGACGTGCCCGGTGGCGCCTACCACGACCGCTCCGAGGTGGCGGCCCAGGCCCTGGACGACACGCTGTGGTCGGCCTGGACGCGGGCGCACCGCGCGGCGGGGGGCCGGGTGCCCGAGGACCGTGAGGGCAGCGGGTTCGCCGCCGCCCTGGACAACGCTCCCGAGGTGGTGCTGCTCCGCCGCTGCTTCTGGCCGGAACGCGACCCCC
Source organism: Nitriliruptoraceae bacterium (assembly GCA_007117945.1). GTDB lineage: Bacteria > Actinomycetota > Nitriliruptoria > Nitriliruptorales > Nitriliruptoraceae > T1Sed10-7. The sequence goes on from SKTN01000277.1 coordinate 3,526, forward strand.
AGGAGGTGCTCGGCACCCTGGCACGGGGCGAGGTGGCCCTGGCGGAGATGGGTCGCGGCCTGCTGCCCGCCGAGGAGCTCGCGGCGGTGGCCGACGCCTGGGAGCGCGCCGAGGGGTGGACCACCGACGACGTCGCCCTCCTCGACGAGCTCACCGCGCTGCTCGGTGAGGCCCCCTCCCGTCGGCCCCGTCCCAACCGACCCCGGGACCAGGACGACGACGGGGGTCTTCGGCTCGCCACGGAGGCGCTGCACGTCGAGGTGCCGGCGGTGGACGTGGAGTCCGACGGCTACCGCGACTTCGCCCACGTGGTGGTGGACGAGGCCCAGGACCTCTCACCCCTGCAGTGGCGTGCCGTCAGCCGGCGTGGCCCCTACGCCTCCTGGACGGTGGTGGGGGACCTCGCCCAGCGCAGCCGCGTGGCGGAGCCGGCCACCTGGGAGGAGGTCGCCGCCCTGATCGGGCGACGCTCCGTGGAGATCACCACCCTGGAGGTCAACTACCGCACCCCGGAGGAGATCGCGGAGCTGGCCGCCGACGTGCTCGCCGCCGCGGGGCACGATCCGGCGCTGGCGCCCCGCGCCGTGCGCGCCAGCGGGCAGCCCCCCCGCCAGGTCCTGGCCGCCGACCCCGTGGCCGCCAGCGTCGAGGTGGTCGCTGATCTGCTCGCCTCCCGGGGCGGGACCCTGGGCGTGCTGGCCGACAGCCAGGACGTGGACGCCCTCACCCGCGCCCTCGAGGACCACCTCGACGAGGACGGACGCGACCGCACCCGGGTGCTGGAGGTCCGTGCCTCCAAGGGGCTGGAGTTCGACGACGTGGTGGTGGTCGCCCCCGAACGCATCATGCAGCGCAGCGTCGTGGGCACCCACCAGCTCTACGTGGCCGTGACCCGCGCGACCCGGACCCTGACGCTGGTGACCACCGGCGAGGTGGAGCTGCCCGGCACCGGACGGTGCGAGCAGGTGGAGGTCACAGCCGGCAGGCCATGATGTCGGTGACCAGGATCCCGCGGGCGCCGAGCTCCCACAGCTCGTCCATCACCCGGTTGGTCTCGTGCTGCTCCACCATCGCCCGGACCGCCACCCAGCCCTGGTCGTGCAGGGGGCTGACCGTGGGGGACTCGATCCCCGGGGTGATCGCGCAGGCCTCCTCGAGGACCTCCACCCGGCAGTCGTAGTCCATCATCACGTACTGGCGGGCGATGATCACGCCGTGGAGGCGGCGGATCAGCTGCTCGATGCGGGGGTTGGTGTCGATACGGGCGTCGCGGATCAGCACCGCCTCGGAGCGCAGGATGGGCTCGCCGAACACCTCGAGCCCCGCCTCACGCAGGGTGGCACCGGTCTCCACCACGTCGGCGATGATGTCGGCCACGCCGAGCCGCACGGCGGTCTCCACGGCACCGTCGAGGTGGATCACCTCGGCGTCGACGCCCCGCTCCTCGAGGTCGCGGCGGACGATCCCGCTGTAGGAGGTGGCGATGCGCTTGCCCGCGAAGTCCTCGATCCGCGTCGCGGTGCCGGGTACCGCGGCGTAGCGGAAGGTGGAGCGGCCGAAGCCCAGCGCCAGCACCTCCTCGGCGCCGCCGTTGCCGTCCAGCAGCAGGTCCCGGCCGGTGATGCCGACCTCGAGCTGCCCGGCGCCGACGTAGGTGGCGATATCGCGGGGGCGCAGGAAGAAGAACTCGGCGTCGTTGGCCTCGTCGACCAGCACCAGCTCCTTGGCGGAGCGGCGCTGGCGGTAGCCCGCCTCGGACAGCATCCGGATGGCGGGTTCGGACAGCGAGCCCTTGTTGGGCACGGCGATGCGCAGCATGGGGTTCTCACGGGTCGTCAGGCGTCGCGGGGTGCGGTTGTGGGGCGGTGGTGGGGCGGCGTCGAGCACGCCGGGACCCGCCCGTCACAGGTGAGCGTAGACGTCCTCGAGGGTCAGCCCCGTCGCCAGCATCAGGACCTGGGCGTGGTAGAGGAGCTGGCTGATCTCCTCGGCGGCGCGCTCGGGGGACTCGTGCTCCGCGGCCATCCACGCCTCGGCGGCCTCCTCGACGACCTTCTTGCCGATCGCGTGCACGCCGGCGTCGAGGGCGGCGACGGTCCCCGAC
>SKTN01000248.1 GCA_007117945.1 Nitriliruptoraceae bacterium
GTGGTCAGGGGCGGGATCGAACCGCCGACACCACGATTTTCAGTCGTGTGCTCTACCAACTGAGCTACCTGACCCCGACACCACCAAGGTGGTGTCCCCCGCTCGCGCGGGGTGCGCCGTCCCGGTGCTACCTCGGCCGTGCGGGGACCGGGAGCGCTGGAACGGCAGCGGCCGGTCCGGGGACCGGCCGCGGGAGCGGACCTGACGGGATTTGAACCCGCGACCTCCACCTTGACAGGGTGGCGAGCACTCCTAACTGCTCCACAGGTCCTTGCTGGATGCTGCGCGCTGCGAGCCTACCGTCACCCCCGCAGCCGCTGGTAGGCCGCGCGGGACTCGAACCCGCAACCAGCGGATTAAAAGTCCGATGCTCTGCCAGTTGAGCTAGCGGCCCAGGTTGTAACGGCTCCGCGAGCGGAGCAGCGCGGCGGAAGCCTACCCCCCGGCTCGCCACCTCGCCAACCGCCCACCCGGGGGCATAGCGTGGGTCGTAGGAACCGTGATGGCGCACGTCCACCAGTGCTTCGCAGCGGCGCCGTGGACGAGGAGGAACACCCGATGGCCACGACCTCCCCCGACGTCGAGGCGGTGCCGGTCGAGGACGATCACGGGCTGCGCACGGCCCTGCAGTTGCTCGAGCAGGCGCAGCGTGCAGCCGGCGTGCCGTTGCTCGACGAGGCCGAGGAGCAGCGACTGGCCACCTGGCGGGAGCACGGCCGTCGCAGCACGGGCTGGCGTCCGCTGCTGCTGTGGCGCGACGGTGCCGCGATCGCCTACGCCGCGGCAAGCAGCCCTGACGGTGGGCCCACGGCCATCGGCGACGTGGCGGTCGCACGGCCGGTGCGCGACGCGCAGGAGATCACCGCGCGTGCGCTGCAGGCCGTACGGGACACCGCGGCCGATCTCGAGGTCGACCGGCTCCAGGTGTGGATGCGGTCGGTCGGCCCCGCGGAGATCGAGGCAGCGCAGGTGGCCGGCTTCGACCTCGAACGACGCCTCGCGGTGCTCGGACGACCGCTGCCACCCGACGACCCGGCGGGTCCCACGGCGCTCGCCGAGCTCGCAGCCGCCGGTACCCGGATCCGGGCCTTCGTGCCGGACCAGGACGATGCGGCGGTGGTCGAGGTCCTCGCAGCTGCCTACGACGGCACCGACGACGGCGGCTGGGACCTCGAGCGCTTCGTCGAACGGCGCGGGTGGCCCTGGTTCCGACCGGAGGACCTGCTGGTCGCGGAGGACGCCGACGGTCGCCTCGCCGGACTCCACTGGCTCAAGCGCCGCGGCCGGGGGGTGGGCGAGGTGTACAACCTCGCCGTCCACCCCCGGGCCCAGGGCCGTGGCGTGGGTCCGGCGCTCCTGCACGCGGGACTCGCCCACCTCGATGCTGTCGGCTGCACCGAGGTGATCCTGTGGGTCGACACCGCCAACGAGCGGGCGGTGCGCCTCTACGGCGAGCAGGGGTTCACCACCCGGTGGGAGGACATCGCCGTGGGCGCACCGGTCGCCGGGTCCTAGCTGCCGGCACGTCAGGAGGCGGCGGAGGCCTCCTCTTCGAGGTCCTCGGGTCCACGGTGGGTGCGCTGCCCGGGGGGCACCAGCTTGTAGCCGACCCCGCGCACGGTGACGATCATCTGCTCGTACTCCGGCCCGAGCTTGGCGCGCAGGCGCCGGATGTGGACGTCGACGGTGCGTGAGCCGCCGAAGTAGTCGTAGCCCCAGACCTCCTGGAGCAGCAGCTCCCGCGTGAACACCCGGTTCGGTGCGTTGGCCAGCGCCTTGAGGAGCTCGAACTCCTTGTAGGTCAGGTCCAGGGGCTCGCCCCGCAGGCGCACCTGGTAGCTGTCCTCGTCGACCACCAGGTCGCCGACGTTGGCGGCACGCTGGGGCTGATCGGTCTCCGCGCGGTCTCGTGCCAGCCTGAGCCGCGTCTCGAGCTCCGCGGGTGAGACCTGCGGCAGCAGCCAGTCGTCGAACCCCCAGGTGACCTTGATCGCGGCCAGGGCCCCCTCGGGCATCACCACCACGACGGGTCGGGCGGGCTCGTGCAGCGAGGCGGCGCGGGAGGCCCCCGCCGCCCGGCGCAGGTCCACGGTGGCGTCGATCAGCACGACGTCGCACCTGCGCATCGCCTGGAGCGAGTCCGGCTGCAGCGGGGCGTCCTGGACGGAGTGGTCGAGGAACTCCAGCCCGGGCAGCAGCTCTGCGCTGCCACCCGAACGCTCGGTGAGCACCAGCAGGTGCAACCGCGTCTCCTCATCCGTGTCGCCCGGATCCGTCCGCCAGGAGCGGCTTCGGCCACGGTGCGTGGGGGGGTACGAGCCGGAGTTGAGCCCGGACACGTCGAGGCCCCGGGAACGACGTGCTCCGTCGGTGCAGGCGTCGTCGCCGGGGCTACCTCGGCGAAGGATGCCACCGTCGAGGTGGTCCGTCCAGCCGGGCCGGCCCACGCCCCACGTGCCGCACAGCGTGTGCGGTACCTCGCCACGTGGTCGTCGGGCGTGCCGGGCCCGGCTGTTGGGGGCCGAAACTGCCCGGGCCATCAGGCGTGGTGCAGCCACCTGACACGGCGTTCCAGCCGTAGGCTGGTCGCACGAGGCCGCAGCCGGGTGGTGGCGTGCGGGCGCCGCTGCGACCCGGGCAGGGCCGGCGGAGGGAGCAGCAGCGGGTGCGTGACGAGGGTGAGGTCCAGCAGGTCCTGGCGGTGCCGACCCGTGCCGGGATCTACCGCCGCCTGCGCGCGGAGGGCCTGCGGGTCTCCGCCCGCGAGGCCGCGGAGATGTTCGGCCTCCACCCCAACGTCGCGCGCAACCACCTCGACGTCCTGGCCGAGGCCGGGTTGGTGGTCACCGGGACGCGCAAGCATCCTGGAGGTGGGCGCCCCGCACGGGTGTACGTCGCCCGCGAGCAGGCGGCGTCGGGCTCGGATCCGCAGGTGCCCGCAGGCAGCCAGCTGGCCGTGCACACCATCGTGCAGCTGATCGCCGGGCTCGCCGAGCACCGGGACAAGCTCGCGTTGCTGGCGGAGGAGCAGGGACGGCGACTGGTCAACGTCGCCGCCGGACGGGCTGCGGCACGCGACCTGCCCGCCGCGGCGGTGGTCGCCGTCGAGGCCCTCCGGGCGGCCTTCCCCGAGGTGCGCCTGGCCGAGGTGTCCACCGACGGCGCGCTGGTCGAGGGGCTCGACGTCGGATTGCGCCTGGTCGGTGAGGTCGACGGGCAGGTCGGTGATGCCCTCGCGGAGGGCTTCGTCCGGGGCGCCGTGGCCGCCGCGGGGTTCGCCGTCGAGACCCGCGCCGAGGTGGGCCGGGTCGCGGTGACCGCGAGTGCCGCGACGGGGGACGGTGCTGCCGCCCTGCCGGCGCCCGCGGACAGCGTGGACGCACGCGGGCTCACCTTCGAGCGCGGGGTCGTCGCCGCGATGCGTGCGATGGTGCCCCTGCGCCCGGGCGGCCACCTGGAGGTCCTCACCGATGGCCAGGGTGCCCCCGCGGGCTACGCCCGATGGGCGGACCGTGCGGGTCACCAGGTGATCGACGTCGCCCGGATCCGCGACGTCCGCGGCCGGCAGGCGGTGCGGGTGCTGCTGCGCAAGGCCACGGGGCGCTGACGCGCACCGGAACGTTCTGAGCTTTGCCGTTCAGCTTCGGTGGTGGCACGCTGCGGGCCGGACCCCGCGGGAGGCGGGGCCTGCGCGGCCACCGGTCGCGTCGTGGACCGACCGCAGGAGGCGCCGGAGACGGTGACGCCCGCGGGTGACGGCGAAGGGAGCGGGTCGTGGACTTCCGACTGAGCGAGGAGCAGGAGGCCTTCCTGGACTCGGTGCGGGCCTTCGCCCGGGAACACGTGGAACCGGGCGTGCTCGAGCGCGACCGTGCCGGCACCTGGGACTGGGATGTGTGGAAGCAGGTGGCGGGCTTCGGTCTGGCGGGCCTGCCGGTTCCCGAGGAGTACGGCGGCTCCGGTGCCGACGTGCTGACCACCGGGCTGGCCCTCGAGGGCCTGGCCTACGGCGGCCGGGACGCGGGGCTGAACCTCTCGCTGGGTGCGCACCTGACGATCGGTGCGATGCCCATCGCCCTGCACGGCACCGAGGAGCAGAAGCAGCGCTGGCTGCCGAGGCTCGCGGCCGGGGAGACCGTCGGTGCCTTCGCCATCACCGAGCCCGAGGCCGGCCCCGACACCGCCGGGATGAAGACCCGCGCCGAGCGTCACGGTGACACCTACGTGCTCAACGGCACCAAGACCTTCATCACCAACGGCTCGCTCGCCGAGGTGGTGACGGTCATCGCCCGCACCGACCCGGACGCGCCCGCGGGGCAGGCCTTCACCGCCTTCCTGGTCGAGACCGGCACGCCCGGCTTCGAGGTGTCGAAGGAGTTGCGCAAGCTCGGCAACCGGACCTCACCGACGGTGGAGCTGTCCCTGACCGACGTCGAGGTCCACGAGTCCCAGATCCTCGGCGACGTCGGCACGGCCCTGTGGCGGATCGGCTTCGAGTGCTTCGACTGGGAGCGGTGCGTGATGGTCGCCTCCGCGATCGGCTCGATGCAGCGCGATCTGGAGGAGTCCGTGCGCTACGCACAGGAGCGTGAGGCCTTCGGCAAGCCGATCGGGCGGTTCGGGGCGATCCAGCACAAGGTCGCCCAGATGCGGCTGCGCCTGGAGATCGCGCGGCTGCTGCAGCGCCAGGCGGCGTGGATGAAGGACGAGGGCATCGAGCACTCCACGGAGGCCGCGATGGCCAAGGCCTATATCGGCGAGGCCGGCGTGGAGTCGGCGCTGGATGCGATCCAGCTCCACGGTGGGTGGGGGTACGTGGACGAGTTCCACGTCGAGCGGTCCCTGCGCGACGCCAAGCTGGCGGGCATCGGTGGGGGCAGCACGGAGATCCAGGAGATGATCATCGCCCGGACCCTGCTGGGCTGACGCCGCGGGCGCGGGCGTCGCGGGAGCCTCCGGCCGGCTTCCGGGGCGGTGGATGGTCGTTTCCTGGGCGCTGTCCCAGCTCCTGCACGTGTTGGGCGTCCGACGCGGTCGCGCGCCCCGTGGGGTGGTCGTTCCCTGGGCGTGAGCCCAGGGAACGACCACCAGCCGGGCGGCAGGGGAGAGGTCGGACCGACCGGACCGGTAGCCGTCCGCGGGAGGTCAGCTCGCGGTGACGGTGTCCGCGACCTCGTCCTCGGCCGGGGCTGCCGACGTGGGCTCCGCCGCCCGGACCGGCCCCGTGGAGCCGCGCACCACCAGCTCCGGGCGGAAGGTCAGCTCGGGGGTGGCGGCGCCGGCGTCGGCGATCTGGGCGGTCAGCAGCTGCACGATGGCGGAGGCCATCGACTCGAAGGGCTGCTGCACGCTGGTCAGGGGTGGGTCCATGTGGTTGTTCGGGCCCGCGTCGTCGAAGCCCATCACCGACACGTCCCTCGGCACCTCCAGCCCCCGCTCCCGCGCCGCCCGGATCACGCCCAGGGCCATCCGGTCGCTGGCGCACACCACCGCGGTGACCTCCTGCGGGAGCAGGGCGGTCCCGGCCGCGTGTCCACCTTCGATGCCGTAGATCGTGTCGGTCATCAGCTCGGGATCGATCGTGAGGCCGGCTCGCGCCATCCCGTCGAGGTA
>SKTN01000293.1 GCA_007117945.1 Nitriliruptoraceae bacterium
AGCCCCTCGAAGGCCTCGAAGTCCCCCGAGACCCCGGCCGGGTCGGGGATCCACCCGGGGATCTGGAGCTGGCCCTCGAGGAGCTCGTCCTCGTCGATCGGCTCGCCGTCCTCGTCCTCCGCGTCCAGATCCACGTCGCGACGGGCGTCGAGCACCTCGCGGTAGTCCTGCACCTCGTGACCGGGGAACTGCTCGGCCAACGACTCCAGGGTCTGCTCCACGGTGAGCCCCTCGGGCACGGTGAAGCGGATCGTCGGGGGCGCGATGGGCCCGGCGGCCAGCACCGCGATGGCGTCCTCGATCTCCATCCCGGTCTCGAGCTCGAACACACCCGGCTGGAGGCTGGCCTCGAGCTCCGCGTCCTCCGCGGCGGAGCGGAACCGGAAGGAGCTGCGCACCACCCCCAGGTCCTCGAGCTCATCGCCGACGAAGCGCACCGAGGCGCCGCGCTGCACCTGGTACTCGACGGGCGCACCGGGTTCGATCTCGTCGACGAACACCTCGGTGTCGAGGTACCACACACCGGCAGCCACAGCGGCCAGGCCCAGGATGCCGAAGGCGAGGAACCAGCGCGAGCCGCGGCTCAGGCGCATCGCGGTGTTCCCTCCTGATCGCACCCGGGTAGCGCCGTGCACGGTACCCGCCCGGCGGCGACAACCTCGTCGTCAGCCCTGGCGGCGCAGACGGTGGGCCTCGAGCACGCCCTGGAGCAGCACGCTGGCGGCGACCTGGTCGACGGCCTCCTTGCGCCCGGTCCGGGACACGTCGGCGTCGATCATCACCCGCTCGGCCTCCACGGTGGTGAACCGCTCATCCCACAGCCGCACGGGCAGGCCGGTGCGTGCCCGCAACTCATCCGCGAACCGGCGTGCGCGGCCGGCCGCCCGCCCCTCACGGCCGTCGAGGTCGCGGGGGTAGCCCACGACCAGTCCTGCGGCCTCGTGGCGGGCCACGGCGTCGGTCAGGGCGTCCAGGGCCGGACCGTCGGCGTCGCGGGGGACGTGGAGGGTCTCCGCGGGTGAGGCCACCACCTGACCGGGGTCGCTGACGGCCAGGCCGATGCGGACGGCCCCGAGGTCGATGCCGAGCAGCCGTCCCGTGGTGGGCAGCTCATCGCCGTCGCCCCGTGAGGGCGCGGGTGCGGGGGCGCTCATGCCCCACCTCCCGCGGTGCGGGCCTCGCGGGCAGCGACCGCCAGTGCCTCCTCGAGCCGGTCACCCTGCTTGCCCCCAGCCTGGGCGAGGTCGCCCTTGCCACCCGCTCCCCCGCCGACGATCCGGGCGGCGGGATGGAGGATGTCGCGCGCGGCGACGCCGGCGTCGGCGAGGTCGCTGGTCACCGCGCAGATCAGCTGGGCCTTGCCGTCCTCGGTGGCAGTGGCAGCGACGACCACCCCGCGGGTCGCGAGGTGGCCGCGTACCTCGGTGGCCAGGCGGCGCAGGTCGTCCATGGTCACGCCGTCGACGCGGTGGACGACCACGGCCAGGCCGTCCTCGCGGTCGGCGTCCGCGGCGATCCGCGCGGCGTCCTGGGACAGGGCCGCACCACGGGCCGCCGACAGCTCCTTCTCCGCAGCCTTGAGCCGCTCGAGCAGGGAGCCGACCCGGGCGACGGCCTGATCGGTGGGCACCTCCAGCAGGCGGGAGACCTCCTCGGCCACGAGGCGCTCACGGGTGAGGTAGGTGAAGGCGTCCTCGCCGGTCAGCGCCTCGATGCGGCGGGTGTTGGAGCCGATCGACTCCTCGCGGACCACGGTGATCGTGCCCACCTTGGCGCCCGTCGGCACGTGGGTGCCGCCGCACAGCTCCTTGGAGAAGTCCCCGATCGTCACGACCCGGACCACCTCGCCGTACTTCTCGCCGAAGTTGGCGACGGCGCCGGCGGAGCGGGCCTCCTCCAGCGGCAGGACCTCGGTCTGCACGTAGGGGTCGGCGACCACGCGGCGGTTGACGGTGCGCTCGAGCAGATCGAGCTCCTCGCGGCTGACGCGGTCGAAGTGGGGGAAGTCGAAGCGCAGGCGCCCCGGGGTGACCAGGGACCCGGCCTGCTGGGCGTGGTCGCCGAGCAGCTCCTTGATGGTCGCGTGGAGGATGTGGGTCGCGGAGTGGCTCCGGGCCGTGGCCACGCGGCGGTCGGGATCCACCTCGGCGGCCACGGCCTGGCCGGTGTGGACCTCCCCGGCGACCACACGCGCGCGGTGCACGATCAGGCCGTCGAGGGCCTCCTGGGTGTCGGTGACCTCGAGGCGGCCGGTCTCGGTGCGCAGGGTCCCGGCGTCGCCGATCTGGCCCCCACCCTCGGCGTAGAAGGGGGTGCGGGGCAGGACCACCTCGACCTCGTCGCCCTCGCTGGCGGCGTCCAGCAGCCCGCCGGGGGTGACGATGGCGCCGAGCTCCGACTCGGCGACCAGGTCGCCGTAGCCGACGAACTCCGTGGCGCCGACGGCGCTGGCAGCGGAGCGGTAGGTGTTGATGTCGACCGCGCCGCCGCCACGCTTGGCCGCCGCCCGGGCGCGGGCGCGCTGGGCGTCCATCAGCTCCTCGAACCGGTCACGGTCGAGGTCGAGGCCGGCGTCCGCGGCGATCTCCGCGGTCAGCTCCACGGGGAAGCCGAAGGTGTCGTGCAGTTCGAAGGCGACCTCGCCGGGGAAGGCGCTGCCGGCGGCCTGGTCGCGCCCACCCAGCGCCTCGATGGCGGTGTCGACCTTCTCCAGTCCCTGGCGGATCCGCGCGCCGAAGTCGGCCTCCTCCGCTGCGGCGATCCGGGTGATCAGCTCGCGTTGGGTGGCCAGGTCGGGGTAGGAGCCCCGCATCCGCTCGATGACCTGCTCCACCATCGGGACCAGCAGGGGCTGCCCCCCGCCGACGTCCACGCCGAGCAGCTGGCCGTGGCGGACGGCCCGGCGCAGCAGGCGGCGCAGGACGTAGCCGCGTCCCTCCTTGGCGGGCAGGACACCGTCACCGATCAGGAAGGCGGAGGTCCGCGCGTGCTCGGCGATCACGCGCAGGGAGACATCGGTCTCCTCGACGCCGTCGCCGTACCCGGCGCCGGTCAGCTCCTGCGCCCGGGCGAGCAGGGGGGCGAACAGGTCGGTCTCGAACACGTTGTCGACGTCCTGGAGGAGCACGGCCATGCGCTCGAGCCCCAGACCGGTGTCGACGCTCGGCGCGGGGAGATCGCCGGTGACGCGGCCCTCGGCGTCCTGGACGTACTGCATGAACACCAGGTTGTAGTACTCGAGGTAGCGCTCCCCGTTGACCAGGGGGCCGCCCTCCTCACCCCACGCCGGCCCCCGGTCGTAGTTCAGCTCCGAGCAGGGGCCGCAGGGCCCCGGGCCGCCGGTGGACCAGAAGTTGTCCGAGGCGTCCTGGCGGTCAGCCCCCTCGGGCACGCCGACGCGCTGGATCCGCTCCAGGGGGATGTCGGTCTCCTCGAGCCAGCAGCGCTCCGCCTCGTCGTCGTCCTGGTAGATGGTGACCCAGATGCGCTCGGGGTCGAGGCCGTAGCCCTCCACCGACAGCTGGTAGGCCCAGCGGATCGCCTCGCGCTTGAAGTAGTCACCGAAGGAGAAGTTGCCCAGCATCTCGAAGAAGGACAGGTGCCGGGTGGTGCGGCCGACGTTCTCGATGTCGTTGGTGCGCACGCACTTCTGGTAGCTGACGGCACGCTTCGACGGCGGGGTGGCGTCACCGAGGAAGTAGGGCTTGAAGGGCACCATCCCGGCGATGGTGAGCAGCAACGAGGGGTCGTTGGGGATCAGGGGCGCGCTGTCGTAGCGACGTGCGCCGCGCTCGGTGAAGAAGCGCAGGAACGTCTCTCGGATGGTCAGCGAGTCCACGGTGGGTCCTTGGGTCGTGCGTGATGGTGCCACGTCACGGTGACAGGGTCGTTCACCGCGGGGCCGGTGTGCCGGAGGGGCGCGCGTCCGCGTGCGGGTGCCGGTGGTGTGACCGGGCCGCAGCCGGCCGTCTGCACCGGGCTCACGCCCCCAGGGTCTCGCGCAGGCTCGGGACGTCGAACCGGCCGCGCAGTTCCGCCTCGCGCTCCGCCGCCGCGACCCGCCCCTCCGCGGCGGCCGCCTTGAGCCGGTCGCTGAAGCTGGCCGCCGCCCGGCCGGCGTTGCCGGCGAGGTTGGTGGGCTGCACGGCGCGCTGGGCGTCGTCGAGGCGCCGCACGATGTAGGCACCGACGATGACACCGGCACCGAGTCCGAGGGCGAGGGTGAACGCGCGCTTCACGGGGTCATCCTGTGGTCCGAGGGGGTGGTCACGGGTGTGAGGTGGGTCCGGCGGTAGCCGTAACTCCGTCCCGGGACACCGGGGACGTCGCTCACTCCGCCATCTTGCGGCTGGCCCGGGCCGTGCCGGCGGCGAAGGCCGCCACCTTGATCAGCGGGTTGGACACCGTGGCGTGCAGCACGCCGACCAACTGGTCGGTGGTGGAGGTGATCGACTGCACGCCGGCGACGATGGTGTCGATGCGGGCGAGCTCCACGTTCACCCCGGCAGCGGTCTCGGTGACCTGCTCGAGGGTGGGCAGGAGCCGATCGGTGGTCTCCCTGAGGCCCCGGGTGGCCTCCTCCAGGAGGCCGACGGTCTTGAGCAGGGCGTAGGAGGCCATCACCACCAGTGCACCCCAGAACACGACGGCGAAGACGATGGCCCAGTCCCTGACGGTCACGTGCGGTCGTCCTCCACCTCGGCGGCATGGCGTGGGGTGCGAGCCTAGCCGCGGGGCCGGAGGGCGACCATCGACGGCGGATCAGGGCGTGGTGTGCTCCGCACGGGGGAGGTCGAACCAGAAGCAGGTCCGTCCCGGGAGCGATGCCATCCCCACGGCGCCGCCGTGTCGCTCGACGATCTCCCGGCTGATGGCCAGCCCCAGTCCGGTCCCGCCGCGGCTGCGCGGATCGGTCGGATCCGCCTGCACGAACCGTTCGAACACCCGCTCCCCCAGCTGCGGGGGCACCCCCGGCCCGTCGTCCACCACCTCCACACGCACACGGGCGGGGTTGTCGCGCGCGGCGGCGAGGTACACCTCGATGGTGCTGCCCTTCGGCGCGAACCGTGCGGCGTTGGACAGGTAGTTGGCCAGGACCTGCTGGATCCGGGCCCGGTCGATGTGGACCAGGTCGCCGTCACCGGGCGAGGCGAGCCGGCAGCGCACCCCGTGGAGCCGCGCCAGGGGCTGATGGTCGGCGATCGTCACCTGGACCAGCTCCGCCAGCTGCTCCGTAGCGTGACGGAACCCCTGGTCGTCCCGCGAGAGGCGCTCGAGGTCGAGCAGGTCGTCGATCAGCCCGCGCAGCCGGGCGGTGTTGCGCTGTCCGATCTCGACGAGCTGGGCGGCCGCAGGCGCGAGCTGGCCTCCGGCGCCCGCCTCCAGCAGATCCAGGGCGCCCCCGATCGAGGTCAGCGGGGTGCGCAGCTCGTGGCTGACCGTGGAGACGAACCCCTCCTTGGCGAGCTCGGCCTGGCGGGCCTCCGTGACGTCGGAGGTGCTGCCGCTCATCCGGGTGGGGCGGCCGCGGGGGTCGTAGTCCACGAGGCCGCGCAGGATCATCGGCACGCGACGGCCGTCGCGGTGCAGCCCCTCGGAG
>SKTN01000296.1 GCA_007117945.1 Nitriliruptoraceae bacterium
TCAGGTACTCCTGGCCGCCGACCTTGACCTCGGTGCCGCCGTACTTGGAGAACAGGACGGTGTCGCCCTCGCTCACCTCGAGCTCGAGCAGCTCACCGGTGTGCTCCGAGCGCTTGCCCGGGCCCACGGCGATGACGGTGCCCTGCTGGGGCTTCTCCTTGGCGGTGTCGGGGATGACCAGGCCAGACGCGGTGGTCTGCTCCTGTTCCTCGACGGTCACGAGCACCCGGTCTTCGAGGGGCTTGACCTTGACATCGGTGGCAGCAGCCAACGTGCCCTCCCTTGTGTGGTCGCGGCTACGGGATCACCCGCGGCCTGACGGTTGACGGTTGGTGGTGAACAGCTGTCGTGCGGTGCGCGCCGGTCCGTGCTCCCCACGGGGACCACCCCGTCGTGCGGTCACCACCACGCGCCGGTACGTGGCCTGGCCCTGCGGTCCTCGCGGCCCGTCGAACCGCTGATCGGCGGATCGGTGGCGCTGGATGCGTGGTGCAGGGCGGTCAGGTCGTGGGGCGTCGGGGCGACGACATCGAGGTGGTCGGGGGGCGGACGGGGACGCCGAGGTGGCGTCGGCACCGGCCGGCCGTGGTGACGGACGGCCGCTCCGCAGGGGAGCGTCGGGCCCGTCGTGAGTGCCGCCGGTCGGGGCACACCGGGATGCGGCGCGTCCACCTAGGCTGGCACTCCCATAGCCTGAGTGCTAGAGCGGAAGCTAGCACTCACCCCAGGTGAGTGCAAGGCGCCTGCGAGAGGGCTGATGCGGGGCGGCGCAGGGGGGTGCGCAGGGCGGAACCACGCATCTGCCGTCGAGGGTATGCAGCGAAACGACCTCCTAGCGGTCGGATCGCTGCACACCCGGGCACGGGCCCGTACCTGTCCGCTACCGCCAGGCAACGTGTGCAGCGTTGCGACCCCTGGGACGTCGGATCGCTGCACGCCTTGGCACGTTGCGGCGGACAGGCCACCCGCGGCATCGACACCATCCCCACCTGTCCCCCCACCTGGGGGGCCGGCGGGACGGCGGGCGGCTGGCGGGCGACCGGCCCGGTGACGTGACAGCGACGAGCTGGCGGGCGGTCGGCTCGGTGACGTGACAGCGACGAGCCGGCGGGCGACCGGCCCGGTGACGTGACAACGACGAGTCGCGGGCCGCCGGCCCGGTAGCGCAACCACGGCGGAACACCGGGCCGCCGGCCCGGTGGCGCGACCCCGCCGCGACCCCGCCGCGACGTGCCCACCGTGCACCGTCCGCCCAGCGCACGACGATGACGACGCTCCGTTGCCGAGGCCGACCCTGGACGGACGTTCAATAACGCTGCGTTGCAGTTCGACCGCAGGCCGTTGCGCCCAACTGGCAACCGCAGGCATGATGCGTTCAGCGTTCAGCGATGGACGCTCAGTGACACAGGTCGGGTCCTCCCGGCCGACCGGGACGCACAGATCCTTGGACCGCACGACGGTCGCCGCACCAGCTCCGGCAGCACCACGCCGCGCTGGGAGAGGTCCGAGGGGAGCGAGTGGCGAGACCGACCCGGACCGACGGCTCACCGTCGGCCCACGGGTCGACCCTCCCCACCCCGGACCAGACGATGCGTCCTCTTCCCACCCTCCGGCTCGTAACCGGGGCGCTGGCCGCGGCCAGCCTGCTGCTCGTTCCCGTCGCGGCCGCCGCTGCCGACGGTGCCGCTCGCGCGGACACCGCTGCCTGCGACGACGCGCTCGTCACCTTCACCCGCGACGGCACCACTGGCGATGACCGTGCGGTGGCCCTCACCGCCCAGTCGATCGAGCGCGGGGCCGCGGGTTGGGACATGGTGGGCTGGGAGAGCGCGCCCGGTACCCAGCTCACCGCCGTGGTCGCCACCGACCGCAGCGGCGAGGTCCGCCACCTCGGCGTCGGTCGCAACGGCGTCGCCGAGCAGGTCACCTCGCTGACCTTCTGCGGGACGGTCGGAGCCCCGTCCGACGCCGACGACATCACCGAGGTGGATGAGGAGGACGACGGCGGCGGCAAGGGCCGCGCCGACGACCGCGCCGAGGTGGTCGCGGACCCGCCGGCGCAGACGAGGCCGCCGCGGCAGGCTGCGAGCGACACCGACGACGCAGTTGCGAAGGAGCCGGCCCGCGCCGACGCCCGCAAGGAGGACACTTCCGCATCGGCGCCGGATGGCGACGGTGCCCCGGACCGGAACGCACGCGTCGATCCCACGCCCGAACCGTCCCAGACCGCCGGGGCGAAGGCCGACACGTCGAACGCCACCCGCAGCCAGTCGTCCCAGGATGCGCCGGACACCCCCACCGCGGCTCCGGGCGATGGGACCGACGCGACCGGTCCGGACGAGGACGCGGAGGAGGTCGAGGTGCTCGGCGTACGTGTCGTCGCCAGCCCCGATGTCGAGGACGGTGCTGACGATGACGCGGAGACGACGGCTCGGGACGACGCCACCGCAGCGCGCTCCGACAGCCGACCGGTCGTGGCTGCGGCCGGCTCCGGGGCCGGCCGTAACCTGCTGGACAGCGCCTGGCTCCTGGCAGCGGCCATCGCCGCAGGCATCGTCGCCGGCGGAAGTGCCCTGCGGGTCCGCCGCACGGCCATGGCCACGAACACCGCGACGGGGAGCGACCGCAGCGCCGGCGCCGCCAGCAGCACCGCCCGGAGCGGCGATGTCGCCGGTCCGCACGGGAAGGGCCACCGATGACCCAGCAGGACCGCAACCACGCCCTGGCGATCGGTGCCCGGCTGCGGCGTGTGCGCCACCAACAGGGCCTGTCCCTGGCCGACGTCCAGACGCAGAGCGAGGGGCGCTGGAAAGCGGTGGTCGTCGGCGCCTACGAACGTGGTGACCGCAGCATCACCGTCGCACGCCTGGCTGACCTGGCGAGCTTCTACGACGTCCCCCTGGCCGACCTGCTCCCCGATCCGGCGGCCGCTGCACAGCTCGAGGACGATCGGGTCACCCTCGACCTGGCGGCGCTCGACGCCGCGCCCGCGAGGACCGAACTGACCGTCCTGGCCCGCTACGCCAGCCACGTCGCCCGCAACCGTGGCGACCACAACGGCCGCGTGCTGACGCTGCGGGCGGGTGATCTGGAGACCGTGGCACTGGTGGTCGACATGACCGGGTCGCAGCTGCGGGAGCGCCTCAAGGAGCACCGGGTCCTGTTCCGCTTCGACGACGCCGGGCTGCCGCTCGAGGTACCCGGTGACCGCCTGGACGACCGCACCCCGGTCGCGGGCGCCGTGGACGATGCAGGTCACACCGGGGATGAGGGGACCGACCCGGACCCCACGGTCGTGATCGACCTCACCGGCAGCGAGGTGGTCGACCGCGGCGACTGACGCACGCAGCTGTGGCGAGCGTGGCCCGACCGGCGGCGTCCTGGACCGACCGCCGCCATCGTGGCCCGACCGGCAGCGTCCTGGACCGACCGCCGCCATCGTGGCCCGACCGGTGGCCTCGTGACCGGACCGCCACCGACCGTGGATCAGCTGCGCACGGCGAGCCGCCACGGCTCACGGTCGACGAACCCGGCCGCGTCGTAGGCCCGCAGCGCCGCGACGTTGTCCGCACGCACGTGCAGGCTGATCGCCCGGCTGCGGCCGCCCTCCACCAGGGCACCGCGCACGGCCGCCGCGACGGCCGAGCGCCCCAGCCCCTCGCCGCGGGCCAGGCCGTCCACGACGATCCCGGCGAGTTGGACCCCGTAACGACCTGATGACACGGAGCGTTCCAGCTTCATCACCGGTGCCCCGATCGGTCCGACGCACCACACCAGGCCCTGGTTGAGGTTGGCCTCGATGCGTTGGCGGTAGCCACGCAGGCCCGCCTGGCCGGGGTGGGGACCGAACCGGTCGTCGACGTGGAGGCGCACGGCCAGTTCGGCGAGCCGGTCCAGGTCCTCGCGTTGGGCTCGACGCAGTCCCGGGTCGGGGAGCTCGGCCTCGTCGGGCACCCGGTCCGGGTCGACGGTGAGGAAGCGTTGATCGTGGACGATGAGGTCGGGGTCGGTACCCGCACGGGACAGGGCCGCGTCGCCCGCGACCTCGTCGCCCACCAGCAGCCGCCACCGCTTCGTGGCGGCGGGGGCAGCGGCGATGGCATCGGCGTCCCCGCAGGGGATCAGCAGGCGGCCGGGGAACACCACCGCCACGGCCCACCGGTCGTCGTCGGCGGCGATGCGCAGGGGCTCGGCACCGAAGGACTCGATGGTGGACAGGGCGAACATGTGCCGGGCCGCGCCGCCGGCGGGCGACTCCCAGCTCGCCAGGCGCTCGGCGATGGTCGGGAGCTCGCCGGCGCCGACGCGGCGCCACCGCAGGCGCCGGCCGAGCCGCTCGAGGGCCGTCGGCGCCCTCATCGGACCGGGACCGAGCACCGGTCGGGCACGGGTACGGACACGGACACGGCCACGGGCACAGGCACCGCCACCGCCACGGGCACGGGCAAGGGCACGGAAGCCACGGACAGCCTCATCGGTGCAGGCGCCGGTCGGTCACGGACACGGAGGCCACGGACCGCTTCATCCGGCCAGGGGCAGGTTGGCGTCGACCGCCAGCCCCAACCCTGCGGTACGACCCGCCGCGTACAGGTTCGCGCCGCTGGCCGCGACCATCGCCCCGTTGTCGGTGCACAGCGGCACCGAGGGCACGATCAGGCGCTGCCTGTTGGCCGAGGTCTCCTCGGTGAACCGCTCACGCAGCCGCGAGTTGGCGGCCACCCCACCGGCGAGCAGCACCTGGTCGAGGCCCTCCTCTGCAGCGGCCCGCAGCGTCTTGATCAGCTGCACGTCGACGATCGCCTCCTGGAAGGAGGCGGCCACGTCCGCGAGCACCGGCTCCTCACCGGCAGCCTCCATGCGGCGCAGCTCACGGACCACCGCGGTCTTCAGCCCCGAGAGCGACAGCCGGTAGGTGCCGTCGTGGAGCAGCGCCCGGGGGAAGTCGAAGGCCTTCGGGTCCCCCTCACGGGCCAGCCGGTCGATCTCCGGACCCCCGGGGAAGGGCAGGCCGAGGTAGCGGGCGATCTTGTCGAAGGCCTCCCCCGCCGCGTCGTCGATGGTGGCGCCGAGCTCCCGGAAGGTGCCGTCGGCGTCCATCGACACGATCGAGGTGTGCCCGCCCGAGACCACCAGGGCCACCAGGGGCGGCTCGAGCTCGCCGTACTCGAGCTGTGCCACCTCGACGTGGGCCCTGAGGTGGTTGACACCGAGCAGGGGCAGGTCGTGGGACAGCGCCAGGCCCTTGGCCGCGGAGACCCCGACCAGCAGGGCGCCCACCAGGCCCGGGCCGGCGGTCACGGCGATGGCGTCGATGTCGGAGAGTCGGGCGCCGGCCTGCACCAGGGCGGTGTCGATGGTGGGCAGCAGGGCCTCGAGGTGGGCGCGGGCCGCGACCTCGGGCACGACCCCGCCGTAGGGGGCGTGGAGCTCGGTCTGGGAGGCGACGACGTTGGCGCAGAGGTGGAAACGGTCCTCGACGATGCCGACGGCGGTCTCGTCGCAGGACGTCTCGATGCCGAGGACCAGCATCATGCGCCTCCTGTGCCGCGGGTGGGGTCGGCGGTCGTGGTGGGGCCCGCGGCCGA
>SKTN01000432.1 GCA_007117945.1 Nitriliruptoraceae bacterium
CGCGGCGTGTCGGTGCACCGCGCCGACTGCTCCAACGTCGCCGACCTCGAGCGTGACCCCGACCGCTTCGTGCCCGTGGACTGGTCCGGTGACACCACCGCCTCCTTCCTCGTCCAGATCGAGGTGGAGGCCCTCGACCGCAAGCACCTGCTGCGCGACATCACCGCGGTGCTCGGCGACCTGCACATCAACATCACCTCGGCCCAGGTCGGCACGGCCAAGGACCGCATCGCCCGGCTGAAGTTCACCTTCGAGCTCGGCGACCCCTCCCACCTCGAGGAGGCCCTGCGCTCCATCCGGCGGGTCTCCGGGGTGTACGACGCCTTCCGGGCCGTGCCACAGGGCCAGCGGTGAGCCCCGGATGTCCTGGACGCTGCGGGAGGTCGAGGAACCCGAGCGCCTCCGGGCGGCGGTGGAGGTCTTCGCCGACACCTACGGCACCGAGGTACACCGTCGCCACCGGGTGATGGCCAGCGCCGCCGGCCAGGGGAGGGGGGTGCGGGGGTGGCTGGTCGAGGGTGCCGCCGCGCAGGTGCACGGCATCCTGCTCCACCGCGGGACGCCGCCGGTCCTCCTCGCCCTGGCGGAGGTCGCCACCGCCCCCCAGGTCGCGCGGCTCCTGTCGTCGGAGCGCCGGGGACCGGACCAGGTCCTGCCGCCCACGGCCGGGGGCGGCGTCGAGCTGCTGGGTGCCGCAACGACGGCGGAGGCCGTCGCCCGCGCCCTGGCGGAGGCCTCTGACGGGCGGGCGCGCCGGGCGATGGGGCTGCACCTGCTGGTCTGCCGCCAGCTGCGGCCGCCGGACCGGGTGTGCGATGGCGCGCCGCGGCGGGCCGAACCCCGGGATGCACCGGTGGTCGCCGAGCTGACCAGCGCGTTCATCCGTGAGGCGCTGCCGCACCGGGCCGCGGAGGCGCCCGAGCTCGGTCGTCGCGCGGTCGAGGACCTCGACGGTGAGCACGGGCTCACCCTGTGGGAGGAGGGTGGGCAGGCGGTGGCCCTGGCACGCCTCGGGGTGCCGGCTGCAGGCGGCCGCTCCATCAGCCTGGTGTACACCCCACCCCGGCTGCGGGGACGGGGCTACGCCAGCGGCCTGGTCGCCGCCCTGACCGCCGAGGCGCTGGCCGGCGGTGCCGAGCTGGTCGACCTCTCCACCGACGTGGACCATCCCTTCAGCACCCGCCTGTACGAGGCCCTGGGGTTCGAACGGGTGGGCGCGCACGCCAGCTGGGTGGTGGAGCAGTAGCCTGCCCGGGCGACCCCGTGGTCCCACCCGGAGCCAGCTCACGTGTCCGAACCCTTCGTCCTCGGCGCCCCCCTCGGTCGGTGGCAGACGAACTGCTACGCCGTGGGTGATCGCGAGCGCGGCACCGCTGTGCTCATCGATCCGGGCGAGACCGCCGAGGCACAGGCCCTCGAGATGCTCGACAGCGTCGGGGCCCGGTGCGAGGCGATCCTGTTGACCCACGGCCACCTCGACCACCTGTGGGCCGTGCCGGACCTGGCACGGACCCTTGATGTGCCGGTGCTCCTCCACGCCGAGGACCGGTGGCTGTGGGATGACCCCGCAGCGGCCTTCGGTGCGCCCCCGGAGCTGCTCGCGAAGGAGTTCGGGATCGAGTGGGACCCGCCCACCGAGCACCTCGACACCGTGGACGACGGTCAGCGCCTGCGGCTGGCGGGCGTGGCCTTCGACGTGGTGCACAACCCGGGCCACACCCCGGGGCACGTCACCTACCTCGGCAGGGACCTGGGCGGGGCCACGGTGACCTTCCCGCTGGGGGACGCGGAGCAGGCCACCGAGGAGGTGCTGTTCTCCGGCGACCTGCTCTTCGCCGGCTCGATCGGGCGCACGGACTTCCCCCGCGGGTCGATGGCGGACATGCTGCGCTCCCTGGCCACCACCGTGCTGCCCTTGGAGGACGACACCCTGGTGCTGTCCGGTCACGGCCCGGATACCAGCGTGGGCTACGAGCGCGAGACCAACCCCTTCCTGCGCCAGGCACTGGAGGCGCAGGGCCGACATCCCTGAGCGTCGACGCGCGGCGCACCCTCCCGCTGCCGCCGGCGGGTTCCCGCCGTCCCACGGCCCCCCATGGTCTGACGACACGCACCGTCTGACGGCCCCCACCTCGAGGTCCCTCCATGGCCAGCATCGACGCCAACCCCGCCTCCGGCACCCGCGACCTGCTGCCCGCCGAGGTCGCCCGTCGCGAGCGTGCCTTCACCGCGATCCGGCGGACCTTCGACGCCCACGGCTTCGCGCCTCTGGACACCCCCGCCTTCGAACGGCTCGAGGTGCTCACGGGCAAGTACGGCGAGGAGGGCGACCAGCTGATCTTCAAGATCCTACGTCGAGGTGATCACGAGGCCTCGGGTGACGCCGACCTGGCGCTGCGCTACGACCTCACCGTGCCCCTGGCGCGGGTCGCGGCCCGTTACGGCTCCCAGCTCCCCACCCCCTTCAAGCGCTACCAGATCGCCCCGGTGTGGCGTGCGGACCGGCCGGGCAAGGGCCGCTACCGCGAGTTCTTCCAGTGCGACGTGGACACCATCGGCTCCGACTCACCTACCGCGGACGCCGCGACCCTGGTGGCCGTCACCGACGCCCTGGACGCCCTGGGGCTCAGCGGCTTCCGGGTGCAGCTCAACTCCCGCAAGGCCCTGCGGGGATTGGTGGAGGCCTACGGCATCCCCGCGGCGGGCGAGTCCGATGCGCTGACGGCCCTGGACAAGCTGGACAAGATCGGCGCCGACGGCGTGGCCCGCGAGCTCACGGAGCGCGGTATCGATGCCGCCGCCATCGACGCGCTGGGCGCGGACCTCACCGCCGACGATCCCGCGGCCGCGGTCCGAGCCCGCCTGGAACGCTCCACGGTGGGTCAGGAGGGCCTGGCCGAGGTGGACCGCGTCCTCGCCCTGGTCGACGGGGTGGTCCCCGTGGCCTACGCCCCCGTGCTCGCCCGGGGGCTGTCGTACTACACCGGCCCGGTCTTCGAGGTGGTCCACGACCAGCTCGACGCCACCATCGCCGCCGGTGGCCGCTACGACGGCCTGATCGGGATGTTCCAGTCCAGCGACGTGCCCGCCACGGGTGGGTCCCTCGGGCTGGAGCGGATCCTGCTGCTGCTGGAGGAGGCCGAGGCAGGTGTCACGGGCGAGGCCGGACCCCAGGTGCTGGTCACCGTGATGGACGAGGAGGGCGCCGCCGACGCCCTGGCGCTCGCGGCCCGGGTGCGCGCCGCGGGGCTGACCGTGGAGCCCTACAGCGGCGGTGGCCGGCTCAAGCTCGCCAAGCAGCTCAAGTACGCCGACCGTCGGGGTGTCCGGATCGCGATAATCCGTGGTGCGGAGGAGCGGGCCGCGGCTACGGTCACCTGCAAGGCCCTGGCCACGGGCGAGCAGCGCACGGTGCCCCTCGAGCACCTCGAGGCCACCCTCGCCGAGCTGCTGGAGGCCTGATACGCCCCGCCGTGGCCGCCCCACGGCGCCCCCGTCGTGGCGTCAGCGCCACGGCGCGGCGGCCGTACCACCTCGACGTTTCCGCCTGACCAGCCGACCGACGACCTTCCCCTGGAGCTCCCGTGAGCATCACCGCCTTCGGCGCCCTGCGCAGCCACGGCGCCGGCACCCTGCGCGCCGGCCACGCCGACGAGACCGTCACGATCGCCGGCTGGGTCGACACCCGTCGCGACCACGGGGGCGTGGCCTTCCTCGACCTGCGCGACCGCTCCGGCATCGTGCAGGTCGTCGCCGACCCGGAGGCCTCCGACGCCCTCGCGGCCGCGCACCGCGTGCGCCCCGAGTGGGTCGTGCGGGTCACGGGCACCGTGCGGATGCGGCCCGAGGGGATGCGCAACGACAAGCTCGACACCGGTGACATCGAGGTGGCGGCCACCTCGATCGAGGTGCTCGCCGAGGCCCAGACCCCGCCCTTCCCCGTGGAGGACCGCATCGAGGTCTCCGAGGAGCTCCGGCTCACCCACCGCTACGTGGACCTGCGCCGGCCCCACATGGCGGAGATCCTGCAGCTGCGCTCCCGTGCCACCTCGGTGATCCGCCGGACGATGGAGGAGCACGGCTTCCTCGACGTGGAGACGCCGATCCTCACCAAGGCCACCCCCGAGGGCGCCCGGGACTTCCTCGTCCCCTCGCGGCTGCAGCCGGGGGAGAGCTACGCCCTGCCGCAGTCGCCCCAGCTGTTCAAGCAGCTGCTGATGGTGGCCGGGGTGGAGCGCTACTACCAGATCGCCCGCTGCTTCCGCGACGAGAACCTGCGCGCCGACCGCCAGCCGGAGTTCACCCAGCTCGATGTGGAGCTGTCCTTCGGTGACCAGGAGGACGTGATCGGCATCACCGAGCAGGTGCTGGCCGCGGTGTGGCGCGCGACCCTCGGTGTGGAGGTCGAGACCCCCTTCCAGCGGCTGACCTACGCGTCGGCGATGGAACGGTTCGGCTCCGACAAGCCGGACCTGCGCATCGAGGGGCTGGAGCTCGCGACCCTGGACGAGGTGTTCGCCGACACCGAGGTGGGGGTGTTCAAGGGCGTGCTCGGCGACGGCGGTTCCGTGGTCGCCCTGGCGCTGCCGGGCGGTGGGGAGATGACCCGCCGGGAGTTCGACGAGCTGGTGGAGTGGGCCAAGCGCCGCGGCGCCAAGGGCCTGGCCTGGGGTGTGGTGGAGGCTGACGGCGGGTTGCGCTCGCCGCTGTCGAAGTTCATGTCCGAGGCGGAGATCGCCGGCGTGCTGTCGTCCACGGGGGCCGGCCCCGGTGACGCGGTGTTCTTCGGGGCGGGGGAGACCACATTCGCCCGGGAGTTGATGGGGGCGCTGCGGGGACACCTCGCCGCCGAGCGTGACCTGATCGGCGACGGGTTCGCCTTCTGCTGGGTGGTGGATGCGCCCATGTTCGAGCCCGTGGTGGACCGCGGCGAGGCCGTCGGTACCACCGGCTGGACCCCGGTGCACCACCCCTTCACCGCGCCGACACCCAAGTGGATCGACCGCTTCGAGGAGTCGCCCGGCGAGGCGCTGTCCAACGCCTACGACGTGGTGTGCAACGGCTACGAGCTCGGCGGCGGGTCGATCCGTATCCACGACCGCGACGTGCAGGCCCGGGTGTTCCGCTTCCTCGGCATCAGCGACGAGGTGGCCGAGGAACGCTTCGGGTTCCTGCTCAGGGGCCTGGCCCACGGCGCCCCGCCCCACGGCGGGATCGCGCTCGGCCTCGACCGGCTGGTGATGCTGCTGGCGGATGCGAACAACATCCGCGATGTGATCGCCTTCCCCAAGACCCAGTCCGGCGCGTGCCTGCTGACCGACGCACCCGCGGCCTACGACCCCGTCGCCCTGCGCGACGTCGGCCTACGGCTGCTGCCCGAGGCCACCCGGGACTGATCCCGCCGGCCAGCTCGTGGGTTGCTCCGGACGGCCCGGGGCACCGGCGTCTGGCCCGTGGTTTGGTCGTCCGATCGCCCGTCCCGGGGTCCGGTCGCGGTCCGGTTTCCCGTGCCGCTGTCCGTTCGCCCGTCCCGGGGTCCGGCCCGTCGCCTGGCCCGCTGTCCCGTCGCCCGGCCC
>SKTN01000215.1 GCA_007117945.1 Nitriliruptoraceae bacterium
CGCGGGCGCTCCTCGACGGGCAGCCGCTCCACGAAGGGCGCCTCGACCGCCCGGTCGTCGGGTGCGCGCAGTTCCGGGCGCACCTCTGGAAGCGGTGGGAAGGGCGGTTCCCGTGCCACCGCCAAGAGCCGGGGGAGCGGGAAGGGCACGCCCGCCAAGGGCGCGGGGTCGTCGAAGGGCGGCGCCGGTGGAGGAGCGTCCAGCGCATCGGGCGTGCGGGGGGCGTTCCGTGAGCACCTCGGTGAGCGCCGCCGTGACATCGGTGGGTTGGCGCTGATCGTCCTGGGGGTCCTGGCGGGGCTCGGCACCTACGCCGACGCCGCCGGCCCCGTGGGGGAGTTCCTCGAGGCCGTTGCCCTGGGCCTGTTCGGTCTCGTGGGTTACGCCACCCCCGTTGTGCTGACCTGGTTCGGGCTCCTGGTGGTCATCGGGCGCCCGGGACCGGAGGTGGGCCGGATCGCGGTGGGGTCCGTCGTCCTCCTCCTCGGCATCCTGGGGGGCCTGCACCTGCTGGCCGGCACCCCCGATCCCGCCGCCGGGATGCGCGCGTTGTGGCGTGCCGGCGGCCTGCTCGGCTGGGGTGTGGCCACGCCCCTGGCGTTGGCGCTGTCCGCCTGGGGGGCGGGGGCGGTGCTGCTGGCCATCGTCCTGCTCGGGGTGTTGATCATCACCCGTACGTCCTTCAGCCGGGTCGTGGAGCTGCTGCGCGGGGCCGTGACCCCCGGGCGGGGCGGCGACGAGGACGTGGAGGCGTCCGATCCCGACGCCACCGAGCCGATGCGGGGACGGCGTGCTGGTCGCTCCGGTTCGCGGTCGCCGTCGGACCCCGATGCCACCTCGGAGGAGTCGCCCACCACCCCCACGCGGGTCCGGGCGACCCTGGCCGGCACGAGCGCGACCCAACCCGCTCTGGCCGAGGGCCTGCTGGATGACGGCGTCGGATCGCCGGAGTCGCCAGCAGGTGGCGAGGCGCAGGAGTCGGCCGTCCCCGATCCGCCGGTGGAGCGTGCACGGGTCCCCGCAGCGCCCACTGGCAAGGCACGCAAGGTCCGCCCCATCGAGTCCTTCGAGGACTACCAGCTGCCCTCGCTGGATCTGCTGGCCGGCGGCCGGGCCGTGGGGAAGGAGTCGCGCCGGGTGATCGACGCCCAGGCCGCGGCGCTGCAGGAGACCTTCACGCAGTTCGGCGTCGATGCCACGGTCGCCCGCCACTCCCGCGGGCCCACGGTGACCCGGTTCGAGATCGAGCTCGGACCCGGTGTGCAGGTCAAGAAGGTCGCCAACATGGGCGACGACATCGCGTACGCCCTGGCAGCGCCGGACGTGCGGATCGTGGCGCCGATCCCCGGCAAGTCGGCCATCGGTGTGGAGGTCCCCAACCGCCAGCGGGACCTGATCACCCTCGGCGACATCCTGCGTTCCTCCGAGGCCGCGGCCGACCCGCACCCCCTGACCGTGGCGCTGGGCGTCGACATCGCGGGGAAGCCGGAGCTGATCAACCTCGCCACCATGCCGCACCTGCTGGTGTCGGGCGCCACCGGGTCCGGCAAGTCGGTGACCCTCAACGGCATGATCTCCTCGGTGGTGATGCGGGCGCGCCCCGATCAGGTCCGCATGATCCTGATCGACCCCAAGCGGGTGGAGCTCAACGCCTACGAGGGGGCACCGCACCTGCTCTCGCCCGTGGTCACCGACCCGCGACGGGCCGCCGACGCCGTGCAGTGGTGCGTGAAGGAGATGGAGCAGCGCTACGAGCTGCTCGCCCACCTCGGCTTCCGCAACATCGACGGCTACAACGAGGCGGTGGCCGCCGGCGAGGTGGCGGCCCGCCCGGGCCCGCCCGACGAGGACGGGCTGGCCACGGAGATCGACGCGCAGCCCCTGCCCTACATCCTGCTGGTGATCGACGAGCTCGCGGACCTGATGCTCGTGGCGCCGCGCGACGTGGAGGACGCGATCTGCCGGATCGCCCAGATGGCCCGGGCCGTCGGGATCCACATGATCATCGCCACCCAGCGCCCCTCGGTGGACGTGATCACCGGGCTGATCAAGGCGAACATCCCCTCGCGGCTGGCGCTGCAGGTGGCCTCCCAGACGGACTCGCGCACGATCATCGACATGAACGGCGCGGAGAAGCTGGTCGGCAAGGGCGACATGCTGTTCCTGCCCGCCAGCCAGGGCAAGCCCACCCGCCTCCAGGGGTGCTGGGTGACCGAGCGGGAGATCACCACGGCGATCAGCTTCTGCAAGGCCCAACGCGAGGCGGAGTACGACGAGCGCGTGATCAAGGAGGGCGTGGAGGCCGACCAGACCGACGCCGCCCGCTCCGGCGACGACGGCTCCGACGAGGCGCTGCTGTGGCGCGCCGCCGAACAGGTGGTCACCAGCGGGCTGGGTTCGACCTCGATGCTGCAGCGCAAGCTGCGGATCGGGTTCGCACGAGCGGGCCGGCTGATGGACGAGCTCGAGGAGTACGGGGTGGTGGGCGCCAACGAGGGGTCCAAGGCCCGCGACGTGCTGTGGCAGCCCGAGGACCTCGACGAGGCGCGCAGCCGTGGCTCCCTGACCTAGCGGGTCCGTGGTCCTGCGCGGGCGGGGCCCTCGGGGCCCCGAGCGGGGGGCGTTCCGGCGCCCGGCGCAGGGCGTCCCGGCGCAGGGCGTTCCGGTGCGGGTGGCGACGCTCGTGGGCCGACCTCGCGTGACCCCGGGCGGTCGGGTGCACGCTGAGCGTCGCAGGTCGGGCCTGCCGCGGAGGTGGGCCCACAGTGCGTGGTCGTGACCTGGGCTCTGGCCCAGGTCACGACCACCGATCGCCCGGAGGCGACGTCATCGCCGGTCGCGATGGCGATCCCCTGGGACAGAGCCCAGGTTCTTGCCACGTCGGGCCTCGGGAGCAGCCCGGGCGGGAGCGCGCGCCGCGCACGCCCGCGGCACCCCCGGAGCCGGGAGCCCCGCACACCCGCGTCACCGCCGCGGCGCGGACACCCCTCGCGCGCCTCAGCGCCAGCGGAACTCGCCCGAGGCCTGGGGGTTGCGTCCCTTCAGTTGCTTGCGCCCGTTGGCGAGGGCCACGCCACCACCCACGACCATGGCGGTGAGCAGGAGCAGACCGAGACGGTCCCGGGGGTTGTCTGCCAGCACGATGCGGCCCCCCTCGTCCTCCTCCTCGGCGGTCTCCTCGACCAGCGCCTCGTCGGCGTCGTCCATCCCGTCCTCCTGTGCCATCGCAGGCACGGCGAGGAGGGCGACCGCCAGCAGGGCGGCGCAGGTGAGCATCCAGAGGCGTGTGCATGCGTTCATGGCGGCGCATCCTAGCCACGGATGCCCACGGGCAGGAACCCATCGGCGTCGCGCGCTAGGTTGCAGACGTTCCGCACCTGATCGGTGGGTGTGCGGGTGGTCGCTCCCCCTCGTACCCTCAGCATGATCAGGCCGCCCCCGGTGGGTACCCGCACGGCGCTCCGCCGGCGTCGCCCCCCGCCTGTCCGCATGGAGGACCATGCCCGACGACGCGCCCTCCACCGGCATCGGGACCACTCTGCGCGATGCCCGTGCGGCCCAGGGCCGGTCCATCGAGGACGTGGCCCAGTCCCTGCGTGCCCGGGTCTCGCAGCTCGAGGCCCTCGAAGCCGAGGCGTTCGACAGCTTCGGCGGCGACGTGTACGCCAAGGGGTTCCTGCGCTCCTACGCGATCGAGCTGGGCCTGGACCCGGCCCCGCTGCTCGACACCTTCCGGCGCGAGGTCAGCCACGACGACGTGCACGCCGCGTCGCTGGTCGGCGACGTGAGTGCGCCGAAGGAGCGCCGCGGCGCCCCGCCGGCGTGGATCGCCTGGCTGCTGGCCATCGTCGTGGTCGTCGCCGGCATCGCCGTGCTCGGCTCGACGGACGGACGATCGCCGGAGCAGGCGAGTCCTGACGAGCCCGTGGGCACCCCACCGGTCACCGCCGAGGAGGACGACCCCGACGAGCAGGACGAGGCCGACGACCCCGACGCCGAGGAGGAGGAGGGAGCGGAGGACCCCGACACCGGACCGGACGACGAGGACGCCGCGGAGGACGAGGACCCCGAGGAGCCGGCCGAGGAGGACGCCGAGGCCGAGGAGGAGGAGGCCTTCGACGGCGTCGAGCTGTTCCTGGCCTTCGAGTCCGACTCCTGGATCCGCGTGGTCGCGGACGACACGCCGGTCATGGAACAGACGGTCAACGCCGGCGAGACGCTGCAGTTCGATGCCGAGCAGGAGATCGAGGTCCGTTTCGGGAACCCGGGTGGGGTCCGCGCCACCCTCAACGGGGAGGACCTCGGTGCCCAGGGTGACCCGGGGATCCCCGTGACGGTTCGCTTCACCCCCGAGGGCCGGGCCGAAGCCTGACCCCGCGCACCACCGCCGTTCGCTGCGTGCACGGCCGGTGCCGTCAACCGACCCCCAGGGAGGTCACGCGTGTCCATGGTCGAGGACCTCGAGGTGGCGCGCGACGCGTCCGCCGCCGGGCAGCGCGTGGCGATCATCACCCTCGGCTGTGGCCGCAACGAGGTGGACACCGAGCAGCTCGCGGGCCTGTTCCACCGCGAGGGCGCCCGGATCGTCGACGACCCCGCCGACGCCGAGGTGGTGCTGGTCAACACCTGCACCTTCATCGCCCCGGCGAAGCAGGAGTCGATCGACACCGTCCTGGCGGCCTGCCAGCTCAAGGATGACGGCGCTGCCCGGGCCGTGCTCGTCGTCGGGTGCATGGCCCAGCGCTACCCGCAGGAGCTCGCCGACGCCATCCCCGAGGCGGATGCCATCATCGGGTTCGACGGCTACCCACGGCTGCCGGAGATCGCGGCGCAGCTGCTGCGTGGTGAGGTGGAGGAGCGGGTGCTCGGGGTCGGCCCCGCGCACCCCGGTAGCCGCACCACCGGTGCGGGCGACGTCGCCCCCGGTGCCGCCGCCGCACCACCCGCGGGCGTCCGCCGCGACCTCCCCCTGCTGCTCGCGCCCCCGTCGCCGGAGCCCGCCCACCCGGCTGCCGCCGATGCCGCAGCTCCCGCCCCACCGCGCGATGGTGACCACCTGCCCACCCAGGACGACCTGGACCGGATGCCGGCCAGCGGCCCCCGCTTCCCCGTCCGCCACCTCGGTGCCGACGCCGGTCCCCGCTCCTGGGCGTACCTGAAGATCGCCTCGGGGTGCGACCGGGTCTGCACCTTCTGCGCGATCCCGTCCTTCCGGGGCCGGTTCCGTTCCCGGCCGCTCGAGGAGCTGGTGGAGGAGGCGCGCTGGCTGGCCGGCCAGGGCGTGCGGGAGCTGGTGCTGGTCAGCGAGAACACCACCTCCTGGGGCAAGGATCTACCGGGTGGGCGTGGGCTCCAGCCCGTCCTGCTGCGCACCCTCGCGCAGGTCGAGGGCATCGACCGGCTGCGCCTGATGTACCTGCAGCCCGCGGAGCTCACCGATGAGCTCCTGCGTGCCATCGCCGAGACCCCCGAGGTCGCCAGCTACTACGACCTGTCCCTGCAGCACGTCGCCGCTCCCGTGGTGGCGCGTATGGGCCGCTCCGGTGACCACGAACGCTTCGCCGCGATCATCGCCCGCGCCCGCGAGCTCGACCCCCATGCGGTGTTCCGCTCCAACTTCATCCTCGGGTTCCCCGGTGAGACCGAGGAGGACGTGGCGCTCCTCGGCGACTTCCTGGACGAGGTGGAGCTGGACTGGGCCGGCTTCTTCACCTTCAGCGTGGAGGACGGCACCCCGTCGGCGACCATGCCGGACCAGGTCCCCGAGGACCTCGCCCGTGAGCGGCTCGAGCGGATCAGCTCCCGGCAGGAACGCCTCGCCGACCGCGCCGCCCGCCGCTTCGTCGGCCGCGACCTCGACGTCCTGGTCGACGAGGTGGAGGACACCGGCCCCGACGGCGTGCGCACCTTCGGCCGCTCCCACCGGGAGGCGCCCGACACCGATGGCGAGATCGAGCTGGTGGCCCCCGATGGCGCTCCGGCGGCGGTGCCCGTGGGTCGCGTCGTGACCGCACGTGTGCTGGACTCCGTGGGCGTCGATCTGGTCGCCGAGGTGGATGCGGCGAGCGCAGGAGGAAGCCGTGGGTGAGGAGCAGGAGGACGAGCAGGGACCGGGCGAGCTCGGCCCGCGGGAGGCCGAAGCCGCCGCCGCGGCCCCCGGGGCGCCCGTGCGGATCATGGGCCCCGACGCCCTGAACCTGCCCAACGCCTTCACCTTCCTGCGTGCCGTGCTCGTACCCGTGATCC
Source organism: Nitriliruptoraceae bacterium (assembly GCA_007117945.1). Lineage (GTDB taxonomy): Bacteria > Actinomycetota > Nitriliruptoria > Nitriliruptorales > Nitriliruptoraceae > T1Sed10-7. The sequence continues at coordinate 6,247 of SKTN01000215.1, forward strand.
TCTGGCTGCTCCTGCAGGACGGCGAGGGTGCCCGCTGGTGGGCCTTCTGGATCTTCGTGGTCGCGGCCCTGACCGACACCGCGGACGGCTGGGTGGCACGCCGCTACGGCACGGTCACGCCCTTCGGCCAGCTCGCCGACCCCCTGGCCGACAAGCTCCTCGTGGTCGGGGTGCTCGCCTCCCTCGCTCTGGTCGGTGAGGTCCCCTGGTGGGCGGTGGCGGTGATCGTGGTACGTGAGGTGGCCGTGACCGTGCTGCGCACCAAGCTGGTCAAGGCCATGGGCCTGGTGATGCCGGCCAGCGCGTCGGGCAAGATCAAGGCGGTCGCCCAGATGATCGCCATCGGCGCCTACCTGCTGCCCGTCCTCGAGGGTGTCACCCCCGATCTGCTGCTCTACCTCGCCGTCGTGCTCACGATCTGGTCGGGCGTGGACTACGCCTTCCGGGCCGGGCGCCTGGCCCGTGCCGCCCGGGAGGAGGCCGGCCGGTGAGCGAGGGCGCCGAGGGGCCCTGGCGCACCGCACGGCCGCAGCGGCCCCGCGCCGCCGTGCTGTCGGTGGGCAGCGAGCTGTTGCTGGGCGATCTCACCGACACCAACGCGACGTGGCTGAGCCGCCGGCTCACCGAGCACGGCGTCGAGGTGGTCCACCACCTCGCTGTCGGGGACGACCTCGAACGCTTCGCGGGCGCGCTCAGCTGGCTGTCCGCGCAGGTCGAGCTGGTGGTGATCGGCGGTGGCCTGGGTCCGACGTCGGACGATCTGACCCGTGAGGCCGTCGCCGCCGCCCTCGACCGTGCGCTCGACCACCACCCGGAGCTCGAGGAGGACATCGCCCGGCGGTTCGCCGCGATGGGCCGGCGGATGCCCGCGCAGAACGCCAAGCAGGCCCGCATCCCCCGCGGTGCCGTCCCCATCCCGCCCGTGGGCACCGCACCCGGCTTCCACCTGACCGTGGACTCCCCCCGGGGTACCCGCATCGCCGCGCTGCCCGGGGTGCCGTGGGAGTTGCATGCGCTCTTCGACGCTGCCGTGGTCCCGCTCCTGGCGGAGCTCACCGGGGGCGGGGTGACGCTGACCCGCGTCCTGCACGTGGTGGGCCGTGGGGAGTCCGACGTGGCGGAGGTCGTCGAGCCGCTGGTGGACGGCGCGGATGGCACCGTGCTGTCCTTCCTCGCCAAGGGCCACGAGATCCAGGTGCGTCTGACGGTCTCCGGGCCCGATCGTGCCGCTGCCCTGGGCGCCTCGGAGCCCCTCGTGGCCGAACTGCGGCGCGCCCTCGAGGGTGCGGTGGTCGGCGTGGACGACGAGGACCTCGAGACCGTGGTGCTGGGACTGCTCCGCGACCGCGGCCACACCCTGGCGACCGCGGAGTCCGCGACGGCGGGTGACATCGCCGCACGCCTCGGCCGGGTCCCCGGCGCGTCCGCGGCGCTGGCCGGTGGGGTGGTGGCCTACTCCGCTCGGGCCAAGTCGGAGGTGCTCGGGCTGCCCGCATCGCTGCTCGAGGAACAGGGGACGGTCTCCGAGGCGACCACAGTGGCGATGGCCCGGGCGGTGCAGCAGCGCTTCGGTAGCGACCACGCCCTCGCGGTCACGGGTGTGGCCGGCCCCACGGACGCGGAGGGGCTCCCCGTCGGCACGTGTTTCTGGGCCCTGGCCCACGCGGACGGCGAGGTGGAGGTCCACGGACGCCGCATCCCCGGCGACCGGCGCCAGGTCATCGCCCGGCTCGGCAGCGCGGCGCTGGATCTCCTGCGGCTCCGGCTGGCCGGGACGTGAGCCGCGCGGCCGAGGGGGCCGCCGGGGCAGCTGCGCCCCGCAGGTTCCTGGCGCTGGGGGTCCCGTCCGTGGAGCGGCGGGCGATCGCGACCGCGACCGAGCACCTGCGCCGCAGCGACGCCCGACTCCGGGCCACCCGACCCGAGGGCTGGCACGTCACCCTGGCCTACCTCGGCGCGGTGGACGCCGCGGCGGCGGAGCAGGCCGTCGCGGTGCTGCGCACGAGCCTCGAGGGGTTCGCGCCGCGACCGGCGCCACGGCTGCGGGTGGCCGGTGCGGGCCGCTTCGGTGACCGCGTGCTGCTGCTCGAGCTGACCGACGATCCACCCCGAGCCCTGGCGGGGTTCGTCGCCTCCCTGCACAGCCGGCTGCGGGCCATCGGCTTCGACCTGCCCAGCCGGGGCTTCCGCGCCCACCTCACCCTGGCGCGCGCACGGGGACGTGACCGGGTACGCGCGGCCGACGTGGCGGCGGTCGACGTGGCGGACGTGCACTGGCGGCCGTCCGCCGTTGGCCTGTGGGCGAGCGCACCGGTGCAGCAGCCGGGGACCTACGTGGTCGAGACCGAGGTGGCCTGGCCGTCGCCGCGGTGAGCTCAGTCGGTGGTGGAGGCGGCGGGGTCCTGTCCCGTACCGGTACCGGTGTCCGTGCCGTGGCCGTTCCCGTGCCCGTTGCCGTTGCCGTTGCCGTTGCGGGGGACGGGTGGCGGCAGCGGGCTGCCGTCGGCGCGCAGCTGTGCGAGCAGCTCGTGGACCCGGTCGAAGACGCGCATCGCCTGCTGCGCGTCGTAGAGGGCCCCGTGGGCGCGGTCCTGGTCGTGGGGGATGCCCAGCGCCCGGCAGGTCTTGGCGAGGCTGCGGGGCGCCTCCGGGCCGGGGGAGATCAGGGGCAGGGCCAGGGTCTCGACGTCGAGGAGGTGGTGGTCCCAGGTGGGGGTGCGCTGGATCCGGGCGGCGGCCATCTCGAGGTGGCGGGCGTCGAAGTCGGGAACCGCCCCGACCAGGACCGCCTTGGTGGCGTCCTCGAGGAACAGCTCCAGCCACTCCGAGGCGGGGGAGCGGGGCTGGGGTGCGATCCGCTCGTGGTAACGGGTCATCTCCAGCGCCGTGGCGTCGGCGCCGTCGAGGGTGTGCTCGGGGATGAAGCAGCGCTCGACCTGCCGCCCGTCCTCGAAGCGCACGATCCACGCCACCTCGGTGAGCTGGTGGCGGGCGAAGTCCAGGCCCGTGGTCTCCGTGTCGATGAACACGAAGCGGGTGCCGCTGGCCGCAGCGGCGGGGGCGGTACTCGTCGTGGGATCGGGGCGGGAGGGCTCGGCGGCGTCCATGGGTGGCCTCTGCTCGCGCGCGGCCGGGGCCTGCGCTGGTGGGGGGGAGGGGGACGCTAGCCAGCCGGGGCGGGCTGCGCGGGCGACCTGCGGTGGGCGAGGGTCCCGCACAGGAGTGAGCCCCCGGGTGGTGGAGCCCGGGGGCTCGCGGCCGACGGGGGAACGTCGGTCCGCGGGGCCGGCGACGACGTGGAGCGTCGCGGCCGTGGGGAGATCGTGCGCCAGCCGGTGACGGGGGAGGGCCGTCCTCCGGTCCGGTGCGCAGCACGCTACGCGCGGCAGCCCTCGGCACGGTTGCCGTGGGGTCACCGGAAGGTGAACGCCGGTGGTCGGGACGTGCAGCGCCCCGCCTCCTCGACCGCGAACATCCGTTCGGGTACGGTGGTCGCACGTGGACGGTCACCCCGCCCCGGCACCCGCAGGTGCCCGACCGGCAGGGGTGCATCCACAGGTCGGTGCACACCCGCCACCGATGTGTCACCCCCACCCCGTACGGTGCCTCCCAGCACCCGCACCTGCTGCCCGTTCTGGACGTCTGGAGACGCTCGTGGAGAAGGACAAGGCCCTCGACCTGGCGCTGGCCAACATCGAGAAGCAGTTCGGCAAGGGCTCGCTGATGAAGCTCGGTGACACCGTGGGCCAGCTGGTGCCCGCGATCCCGACCGGCGCCCTCTCCCTCGACATCGCCCTCGGTGTGGGCGGATTGCCCCGCGGCCGGGTGGTGGAGATCTACGGGCCGGAGAGCAGCGGCAAGACCACCGTCGCCCTGCACGTCATCGCGGAGGCGCAGCACGCCGGGGGCATCGCCGCCTTCATCGACGCGGAGCACGCCCTGGACCCGACCTACGCGAGCGCGCTCGGGGTGGACATCAACGAGCTGCTCGTCTCCCAGCCCGACACCGGTGAGCAGGCGTTGGAGATCGCCGACATGCTCGTGCGCTCCGGTGCGGTGGACATCATCGTCATCGACTCCGTGGCCGCCCTGACCCCGCGCGCGGAGATCGAGGGGGAGATGGGTGACAGCCACGTCGGCCTCCAGGCCCGGCTGATGTCCCAGGCACTGCGCAAGCTGTCCGGGTCGCTCAAGCGCTCCAACACCACGGCGGTCTTCATCAACCAGCTGCGCGAGAAGATCGGCGTGATGTTCGGTTCCCCTGAAACCACCCCGGGTGGGCGGGCGCTGAAGTTCTACTCCTCCGTCCGACTCGACGTCCGACGGATCGAGACGCTCAAGGACGGCACCGACGCCGTGGGCAACCGTGTGCGGGTCAAGGTGGTCAAGAACAAGGTGGCGCCACCCTTCCGCCAGGCGGAGTTCGACATCATCTACGGCGAGGGCATCTCCAAGGAGGGCTCCCTGATCGACGTCGGGGTCGAGGAGGGCATCGTCCGTAAGGCCGGTGCCTGGTACACCTACGACGGCGAGCAGCTCGGCCAGGGCAAGGAGAAGGCCCGGCTGTTCCTCCGTGAGCACCTGGACGTCGCCGCGGAGATCGAGAAGCGGGTCAAGGAGAAGCTCGGGCTCGATCCGCTGGCCGCCGAGGACGGCGTCGAGCCGATCGAGGAGGACTGAGCGTGGCTGTCGGCGACGGACCCTTCCGGGACGCCGAGGCCTGGCTGGCCGAGCGTGGCGTGCCCCGTGAACCCCTCCACGTCGCGCCGGTCGAACCGGAGGCGGGGCAGGCCCCGGCCGACGCCGGGGAGGTCGGCGCACGGGAGGCCGCGCGCGTCGCGGCCCAGTCCGAGGCGGACCAGCGCCTCGGCGCCGCCGAACGGGCTGCCGCCCCGACCGAGCCTGAGGTGACGCCGCTGGAGGACGAGGTGGCCCGCGCCGTGGCCTTCATCCGTCGCTCCACGGCCACCGCACCCCAGGCGGAGGGCCGGCTGCGCGAGAAGCTCGCTGACCGCGACCACGGCCAGCGCACCATCGACCTCGCCCTCGAGCAGGCCCGCCGGGAACGGCTGGTGGACGACGGCGCCATGGCTGCCGCCCTGGTGGAGGAGAAGCGCCGGGCCGGTCACGCACCGGCGCGCATCCGGCGGGATCTGCGCGAGCGCGGGTTCGAGGACGCGGTCCTCGACCCGGCCCTGGCGGCAGCGGAGAGCGAGGACCAGGAGGCGGCGGCCTTCGCGGTGGCGATGGAGCGTGCCACCCGCCTGACGGCGACGCCGGCGGACACCGCCTTCCGGCGGGTCCATGGGCACGTCGTCCGCCGGGGCTACCCCGATGCGCTGGCCCGCAAGGTGGCGCGTCAGGCGGTCTTCAGCACCCGCGACGGGGAGCGGGCCGCGGGTCACTGAGCTCGCAGAGATCGACGTCAGTGGGGGGCCGGGAACGGCTGCGCGGTAGCCTTGAGGGACCACGGCAGCGCATCCGGAGGGTGAGGACGGCATGGACCTGCTGCAGACCTGGCTGTTGATCGGTGTCCCGGTCCTGGTCGCTGTCGCCGCGATGCTGGTGGGCCGCTCCCGCATCCGTGCCCTGATCGCCTACGTGCTCCTGGCGGTCCTGGTCGCCACCTTCGTCCTGATCCCCGGTGGCGGGCCGTCGGCGGCTGCCGTGGGGATCATCGGCCTGGCGGCGGTGGCAACGGGGCGTGGGTCGCACCTGGACGATGCGCGTTCCGAGCACCACGAGGAGCGGCGCCGCTACACCGTCGCCGACCCGGGTGAGCACGCCTGAGCCGAGCGACCCACCGCCCGACCGACGGAACCCGGGTGGGCTCGGACCGCTAGCGTCGCCCTGCTGCCGGCCGGTGGCCGTGGCCGCCCGGATGGAGGTGGGTGGTGGAGCGGGAGCAGTGGGGCACGCGCCTGGGGTTCATCCTGGCTGCCGTCGGTTCCGCGATCGGCCTCGGCAACATCTGGCGCTTCCCCTACGTCGCCTGGGACAGCGGGGGCGGCGCGTTCTTCATCCCCTACCTGTTCGCCCTGCTCACGGCCGGTATCCCCCTGCTGGTGCTCGAGTACAGCCTGGGTCACCGCTTCCGTGGCAGCGCACCCCTGGTCCTGCGTCGACTCCACCCCCGGGCGGAGTGGGTCGGGTGGTGGCAGGTCGCGGTGTGTTTCGTCATCGCGAGCTACTACGCCGTGGTCATCGCGTGGGCGGCCGGCTACGCCTGGTTCTCCATCGGGACCCAGTGGGGCTCGGACCCGGAGGCCTTCTTCTTCGACGACTACCTCGCGGTCAGCGCAGCGGGCACCTTCGGCGGCTTCCGGCCGGGTGTGGTGCTGCCGCTGGTGGGGATCTGGGCGGTGACCCTCACGGTGCTGGTCGCCGGCGTGCGCCGGGGGATCGAGCGAGCCAACCGGGTGCTGATCCCCCTGCTGGTGGCGACCTTCGTGGTGATCGTGGTGCGCGCGATCACCCTGGAGGGCGCAGCCACCGGTCTGGACGCCCTGTTCCGCCCCGACTGGGACCGCATCACCGATGCGTCGGTGTGGATCGCGGCGTACGGGCAGATCTTCTTCTCCCTGTCCATCGGCTTCGCGATCATGATCACCTACGCCAGCTACCTGCCCCGCGATGGTGACCTGACCGGCAACGCCTTCATCGCCGGGTTCTCCAACGCCTCCTTCGAACTGCTGGCCGGTATCGGGGTCTTCGCCGCGATCGGGTTCCTGGCCACCACCACCGGGGCCGGGATCGACGAGGTCGCGCGTGACGGGATCGGGCTCGCCTTCGTGGTCTTCCCCGAGATCATCTCCCAGCTGCCCGGCCCCTCGGGGCTGTTCGGCGTGCTGTTCTTCGGCGCCCTCGTCCTGGCGGGCATCTCCTCGCTGATCTCCATCACCCAGACCACCGTGGCGGCGGTGGAGGAGAAGTTCTCCCTGCCACGGTCGCGGGCGGTGCTGCTGGCAGGAGGAGGCACGGCGCTCGTCTCGTTGGTCTACGCCACCGGCGGGGGGATCAACACCCTCGACGTCGTCGACCGCTTCATCAACACCTTCGGGGTGGCGGCGGTCGGCCTGGTCGAGGTCGTGCTGGTGGCGTGGCTGCTGGGTGCGCTCGGCGGGATGCGCCGTCACGCTGATGCGGTGTCCGACCTGCAGCTCGGCTGGTGGTGGACGGCCTCGCTCGCGGTGGTGACCCCCCTGGTGCTCGGCTGGATGACGGTGGACAACCTCTCGACCGAGCTCGCCGCGCCCTACGGCGGCTACCCCGCCAGCTTCCTGCTGGTGTTCGGATGGGGTCTGGTGGCGGTGGTGCTGCTCACGGCCATCGGGGTGGCACGGACCTCCTGGCCTGCCGAGGTCTCCCTCGAGCGCACCCTCAGCGCCGCTGACCGTGACCTCCCGCCCTCGTCGGGACGACAGGAGCAGCCGTGAGCACCTCCGCCATCGTGACCATGGTGATCGGGATGATCGCGATCTGGGGCGGCCTGGTAGCCAGCGTCGCCCTCACCCTGTCGCGGTCACGCGCCCGTCGGCGCTGACGCGCCGACGGGCAGCCAGATCACCACCCGGGTACCACCCAGGGACGAGTCCTCGATCCGGATCTGCCCACCGTGACGCTCGATGGCACGCGCTGCGATCGGCAGGCCGAGGCCCGTGCCCAGGGTCCTGCTCGCGCCCTCCCCCCGGAAGAACAGCTCGAGCACGTGCTCACGCTCCTGTGCCGGGATGCCGATCCCGGCGTCCTCGATCCACAGCTCGATGCCGTCGGAGGTCGGGGCGCTGGTGACGACCACGCGCGGTGGTGTGCCCGGCGCGTGGTAGGTGACCGCGTTCGAGAGCAGGTTCTGCAGGACGTGTCCGAGGAGGATGGGGTCGCCGGGGACGGTCGGGAGCGCTGCGCGTTCGACGACCTCCGTGATCCCGAGGTCCTGCGCGGCCTGGTCGACCACCTCCTCGAGGTTGACGGGTCGACGGTGGAGCTCGGCCCCATGGGCCCTGAGCAGGGTGAGCAGGTCCGTGATGTTGCCCTGCATCCTGAGCGCGGCACCCCGTGCGCGTTCCAGCAGGTCCGCCCGCTGCGCCTCGTCCGTCACACGATCCCCGGTCACCAGGTCCAACATGCCGCGGATGGTGGTCAGCGGGTTCTTCAGATCGTGTGCCATGGCGTGGGTCAGGACCTCCAGGTCCTGGTAGCGCTGCTCCCGCTCGCGGGCACCCTGTGCGAGGGTGTCCGCCATACGGTTCACCCCTGCGGCCAGGTCGCCGAGCTCGCCCGGCCCGCTCGGGTCGGCGCGGGCATCCAGGTCCCCGGCACCGATGGCACGCACCGTCTGCGAGAGGCGGATGATCGGCCCCGTGAGCCGACGACCGAGGAAGACCGCTGCCACCGCCGCGAGCACCGCGACGCCGATCGCTGCGACGGCGAGCGCCAGCACGGAGGGACGCACGGGTGCGAGCAGGTCGTCTCGTGGCACGGTGACCAGCACCAGCCACCCGGTGGAGCGCACCTCCCGGCCCGCGGCCAGCAGCGCCACCCCCTCGCTGTCGCTGCCCCGGAGGGGCGTGTCCGGGTCGGATCGCAGCGCGGTCGCCAGCGCGGTCAGCCCGCCGGTCGCAGCCACCGCCGCGGCGCCGTCCGCCCCGCACTCGGAGCCCACCGCCTGGGCACCGGCGAGCAGGGGCAGGAGTCCGTCACGATCGTCCGGTCGGAAGCCGCAGGTCCGGGCCCCTGCGGTGTCGATGGGACCGAACAGGACCTGTTCCACGGGCCTGGTGTCGAACTCGACCACCGCTGCACCGAGGACGCGACCCTCGAGGTGGAGCGGGGTCACCGCCAGCCAGCGGTCACGATCGTCGAGCGTGGCGATGGCGGACCACACCGCCGTCGGCTGGTCGAGATCGATCGCGGTCAGCCCGAGGATCTGCGGCCCGGCGGCGAGCTCCTCGGGGCCGGCGAGCACGGCACCCTCGGTGTCCACCAGCGCGACGGCCACCACCTCCGAGGTGGCGGCGACGATGTCGGTGAGGATGTCGCCGATCCGACCGAGGTCGGCGGTGTCACCGTCGATCACCGCAGCCATGTCCCGGCGCAGCTGCGTCCGACTGGCGATCAGGCGGGTGTGGGTCCGCGTCGACGCGGCGATCAGCTCGAGGCGTCCCGCCTGCGCCTCGGCCAGGAGGCGCAGGTCCGTGGTGGCCCGGTCGGTCAGGGCACGTTGCAGGCCGACGACCGCCAGGGTGCCGACCAGGGCCACGGGCAGCACGGCGGTGAGGACCAGCGCGACGATGGTCGCCCACGCCAGGCTGTGCCGCCCTCGCTGTCCCCCCAGGATCGAAGCCTCCACCGGCCCACTCTCGTCGTTGCATCGTCCTCCACGGTCACGGGCATCGCGCGAGCTCGCGACGTTGCGTCGCACGGTGACCACAGCTTGTCGCTGGGTCGGTCATCCGCGCTAGGGGAGAACGGCCGCCGCGTGGCGGAACGGACCCGGCCCCGGAGCCCGGCACCGTCAGGGGTTACCTTGCGGCCCCGCAACCCCGCGATCGCCGGAGTCACCCAGGATGCCGCGCCGCTACCACATCCGGACCTTCGGGTGCCAGATGAACGAGCACGACTCCGGTCGGGCCGCCGGGCTCCTCGAGAGCCTTGGCTACCGGGCCGCCGCCTCCCCCGAGGAGGCCGACCTCGTCCTGCTCAACACCTGTGCCGTGCGTGAGAACGCCGACAACCGCCTCTACGGCACCCTCGGCCACCTCAAGGCCACCAAGGACGCGCGGCGTGCCGCGGGGGAGGACCTCACCATCGTGGTGGGTGGGTGCCTCGCCCAGAAGGACGGCGACACCGTCGCCCAACGCGCCCCCTGGGTCGACGTGGTCTACGGCACCCACAACCTGCCCGCGCTGCCCGCACTCCTCGCTGAGGCGGACTCGGCTGCCGTGCCCGTGGTGGAGCTGGTCGAGCAGCTCGAGACCTTCCCCTCCGCGCTGCCCGCCAAGCGCGAGGTGCGCCACCACGCGTGGGTGTCGATCTCCGTGGGCTGCGACAACAGCTGCACCTTCTGCATCGTGCCGAGCCTGCGCGGCCGGGAGCGCTCGCGCCGGCCCGGCGAGATCCTGCACGAGGTGCACCAGCTCGTCGCGGACGGGGTCGTCGAGGTCACCCTGCTCGGCCAGAACGTCAACTCCTACGGACGTGACCTGGCCGGCGCCAGCCGGTTCGCCGAGCTGCTCCGCGAGCTGGGTGAGGTCCCCGGCCTCGAGCGTGTCCGGTTCACCTCCCCGCACCCCCGCGACTTCACCGAGGAGGTGCTGGAGGCGATGGCGGCCACACCCAACGTCATGCCGCACCTCCACCTGCCGCTGCAGTCCGGCTCCGACCGCGTGCTGCGGCTGATGCGTCGCTCCTACCGCCGCCGCCGCTACCTGCGACTGGTGGAGCGCACCCGACAGCTGCTGCCGGACGCGGCGCTGACCACCGACATCATCGTGGGCTTCCCCGGCGAGACCGAGGAGGACTTCCAGGCCACCCTCGAGGTGGTGGACGCCGTGCGGTTCGACCAGGCCTTCACCTTCCAGTACTCCCCGCGGCCCGGTACCCCCGCGGCCGAACTCGTGGACGAGTTCGTCCCACCCGAGGTGGTCACCGAGCGCTACGGCCGCCTCGAGCCCATGGTCCGGGCGCACTCCCGCGAACGGCATGACGCGCTGGTCGGCACCCACCAGGAGCTGCTGCTGGAGTCGCCCTCGAAGAGCGACGCGAGCCGGTGGTCGGGCCGCACACGGGGCAACCACCTCGTCCACCTGCCCGCGGCAGCGGTTGCCCCCGGCACACCACCGGCCTACGCGCCTGGGGACCTGGTCATCGCCGAGGTGGTCGAGGCGGCGACCAACTACGCGCTGGCCGCGGCGCCGAGCAACGTCCGCACCACCGCGGCCGGGCGGGCCACGGCGCAGGCGATGGCCGACGGTCAGGGGTGGCGCACCGCAGCGGTCACACCGGGGGTGGGCACGGGCCGGCAGCTGCCCGTCGTCGGGGCACCGGCAGGCTGAGCCGGTCATACACGGGCGGGACGGCGCCGAAGACCGTTCGTGATGAGGCGGGGCCATCGACCCCGTTCGGTGGCCGACCGAGTGCCACCGGGTCCGCAGCGCGGAGGCTCAGGACGCATCACGGCCCCCACCCATCGTCCGAAGGATGCCCGCCGTGTTGTGGAACCTCGAGAACGTCGTCGAGTTCACCCCCGCCCAGTTCGATCTCATCTCGACCGTGCTGACGATCGGGTACGCCGCCCACTTCGCGGGTCTGGCGTACTTCATCCTCAC
>SKTN01000412.1 GCA_007117945.1 Nitriliruptoraceae bacterium
TACCGGGTCGGACTGGTCAGCGAGGGGGGACTGCTCCTGGCCAACGGGGCTGCAGGCACCGAGGACGGGAAGCTCCTGCGTGAGGCGGTGCTGCTCGATGGGGAGTGGCCCGAGGTCGGCGATCTGGTGGCCACCAGCGTGGACGGCTACTTCGGGGATCCGTCGACCACCCTGGGGCTGCCCTACGACACCGTCTCGGTCAGCAGCGCGATCGGGGAGCTGCCGGCCTGGCGGGTGGTCCCACGGCGGGCCGACACCCAGGGCACCTGGGTCGTGCTGATCCACGGCCGGGGCGGGGCGCTGAGCGAGGGCAACCGGCTGCTGCCACTGCTCGACGACCACGACCTGCCCTCCCTCACGATCTCCCTGCGCAACGACCCCGACGCGCCCGCCGACCCCGACGGCTTCGGGTTCTACGGGGAGCGCGAGTGGGAGGAGCTGGAGGCGGCCATCGACCACCTCGTCGAGGTCGAGGGTGCCTCGGACGTGGTGCTGGTCGGCTACAGCCAGGGCGGTTCGACCGCGCTGTCGCTGCTGCGCCGCTCCGACCGCGCGGAGATGGTCTCGGCAGCGGTGCTGATCTCCCCCCTGGTCTCCCTCGACGCCACCCTGGAGCTCCAGGCGCGCGACCGCGACATCCCCGAGCTGCTGATCCCACCGCTGCTCACCAGCGCGAGGTGGATCTCCACGTGGCGCTCGGGGCTGGAGTTCGGGCAGGTGGAGCATCTCGACCGCGCCGAGGAGATCCCCGCCGACATCCCCCTGCTGCTCACCCACGGCACCGCCGACACCACGGTGCCCTTCGAGCCCACCCGCGACCTTGCGGCCACGCTGGGGGCCCAGGTCACCTACGTGGAGTACGAGGGCGTCGAGCACGTCCGTGAGTGGAACAACGACCCCGGCTTCGAGGACCACGTCGCGGAACTGCTCGACGACATCGCCGACGACCGGTGAGCCGCACCCCGGTACGCTGAAGGTCCGAACAACCGACCGGGTGGGGCGCGATGGACACTGAGACCGTCGCCCTGGCCCCGCCGCAGCGCCCGGTGGTTCGCCCCCGGATGCGCGGGTGGATCCACAGCGCGGCTGCCCCCGTGGCCGCCATCGTCGCCATCGAGCTGTTCCGGGCCGCCGCCCCGGGGCTGCCACGCCTCAGCGTGGCGGTGTTCGGCGTCGCCCTCATCGGGCTGTTCACCACCTCGGGGCTGTACCACGCACCGAGCTGGCCCACGCGGGTCGCGCGCCGACTCGCCCGGGCGGACGTGGCGATGATCCAGCTGTTCATCGCCGCCACCTTCACCCCCGTCGCCGTGCACACCCTCAGTGGCGCGTGGCGGACGTGGAGCCTGGTGGTGGCCTGGACCGTGGCGATCATCGGGGCCGTGGTCGCCGCCTCACCCGTGACGGGACCGCGGTGGTTGACCGTCGCGGCCTACGCGTCCTTCGGGGCGCTCGGGGCGGTCCCGCTGCTGCGGATCGCGGAGGTCCTTCCCCTGCCGGGCGTGCTGCTCGTGATCGTCGGTGGGACCATCTACCTCGTCGGCGGGGTGGTCTACGCCCGTCGCAGGCCGGACCCCTGGCCCCGGTGGTTCGGCTTCCACGAGGTCTTCCACGCCCTCGTGGTGATCGGCGGAACCGCCCACGTCATCGCGATCTGGCGCTACGCCCTGCCCCTGGCGGGCTGACCTGACGGGTTGAGCCCGGCCGGCGCGGGGCTCAGCGCCTCACCCGGTGGTGAGCCGGTAGCGGGACCGGTGCTCGTAGACCTCCCCGGGCGCCAGGAGCACCGAGGGCAGCTCCGGGTGGTTGACCGCGTCAGGGAAGCCCTGGGGTTCCAGGCACACCGCACCGTGTCGGCGGTACACCTGACCGTGCTTGCCCGGGATCGGCGGGTCCATCTTGTTCCCGGAGTACACCTGCAGGCACGCCTGGTCGGTGGCCAGCTCCAGCACACGGCCGGAAGCGGGATCGTGCAGTTGCGCCACGCTGCGCACCGCACCTGCCGCACCCTCCAGCACGAGGTTGTGGTCGTACCCGGCGGCACCGGGGACCTCGCTGAGCGCGGCGACGCCGTCACCGAGGGGGCGCGGCGCACGCAGGTCGAGGGGCGTGCCGTCGACCGGCAGCAGCCGGCCGGTGGGGATCAGCTGCGCGTCCACCTCCGAGGTGGTCTGGGCGTGCACCGTGAGCTCATGGTCGAGCACATCGCCCTCACCTGCCCCGGCGAGGTTGAAGTAGGCGTGGTTGGTCAGGTTCACCGGTGTGGTCGCGTCGGTGGTCGCCCGGTAGGTCACGGCCAGGGTGTCGCCCTCGAAGCGGTAGGTGGCCAGCACCTCGAGGTCGCCGGGGTAGCCCTCCTCGCCGTCGGGCGCGTGGTAGCGCAAGGTCACGGCGTCCGGCGCGAGGTCCACCACCTCCCAGAGCACCTTGTCGAGGGAGCGGTCGGCGCCACCGTGCAGGTGGTGGGGCGCCTCGTTCGTAGCGAGGTGGTAGGTGACGTCCCCGAGACTGAACCGCCCGTGGGCGATGCGGTTGGCGACCCGTCCCACCGTCGCACCGAAGTAGGGGTTGGCCGCCGACAGGTAGCCCTCGAGGGTGTCGAAGCCGCACACGACGTCGGCGGGCATCCCGTCACGATCCGGCGCCCACAGCTCCACCAGGGTCGCGCCGTGGTCGGTGACGCGGGCCAGTCGGCCACCCTCACCCTCGATCGTGTACAGCTCCGCCGCGCGACCGTCGGGGTAGCTACCGAAGGTGCGGCTGGTCATGGATGCTCCCTGCTCGTGGCGGAGGTGGTGTCCGGCTCACCCGGTCGCGTGGTGGGCGTGGCCGCGGCGCCACCTCGGGGCAGGTGCCGTGGCGGGGACCGCGCCGGTCGGCGGATCCTGCTCGGGCCAGTCCACGGACAGCGTGGCTGCCCACGGGACCCTACCGACGAGCACGTCGGCGATGCCGGCGGCCTCGCTGCCAGGCCACCACGCGGCCACCACGGCGTCGGCGTGCTCGAGCGCCGGGTCGAGCACCAGGGGCCGTCCGGAGTAGACGAGCAGCACCACCCGGTCGACGACCGCGGCCACCGCCTCCACCTGCCGGAGCTGGGCCGCATCGAGCGCCAGGGAGGCACGGTCGCCCATCCCCTCGGCGTAGGGCTCCTCGTGGACCACCACCACGCCGACGTCGGCGGTGTGACCGTCCAGGGCGGTGAGGTCCTCGTCGTCGGCCCCGGTCACCGTGCAGCGGTCGCCGAGGTGGCCGCGGAGCCCGTCCACCAGGGTGCTGCCAGGCGTGATGGCCCCGCGGCCGCCGGACCAGTCGATGGTCCAGCCGCCGCAGGCCAGGCCGACGTCGTCCGCGGCCGCGCCGGCGACCAGCACGCTGGCTGCGGCGTCGAGGGGCAGCACGCCCGCCGTGTCCTCCAGCAGGACGGCACCAGCGGCGGCCGCACGGCGCGCCAGCGCGCGGTGGTCGGCGTTGCCGACCACGGCCGGTGTGGGCAGCTGCGGCTCCGCGCCGTCCAGCAGGCCCATCGCCGCCTTGACCCGCAGGATGCGGCGCACGGCGTCGTCGAGGCGAGCCGAGGACAGCTCTCCCGCCAGCACGGCCGCACGGACGGTCTCCCGGAAGCGTGTGTGGTCGAAGGGCACCATCACCATGTCGACACCCGCCTCCAGGCAGGTCACCACCGCTTCGCGGTAGTCGGGGCTGACCTGGTCCACGGCCACGTAGTCGCTGACCACGAACCCCTCGAAGCCGAGCTCGCCCTTCAGCAGATCGGTGAGCAACCACCGGTGGCCGTGGACCTTGGTGCCGTTGAAGGAGGAGTAGGAGGCCATGATGCTGCCCACGCCCTGCGCGACGGCGGCGCGGTAGGGCGGCAGGTGCACCGCCCGCAGGGTGGCCTCGTCGATGCGGGCGTCCCCCTGGTCGAGGTGCCACCCATCGGCGCCGTAGGCGCGCCGCCACCACTCCACCCACTGCGCGCCGCCCGTGGTGCCCCAGGTCGTGCCGCCATCGGCGATAAAGTGCTTGGCGCAGGCCAGCACGTCGATCCCGGGGCCGGGCCCCTGCAGGGCGGCCACCAGGGCTGCACCGAGGGCGCTCACCAGCTCCGGATCCTGCCCGTAGCCCT
The DNA here is from genome assembly GCA_007117945.1 of Nitriliruptoraceae bacterium. Classification (GTDB taxonomy): domain Bacteria; phylum Actinomycetota; class Nitriliruptoria; order Nitriliruptorales; family Nitriliruptoraceae; genus T1Sed10-7. The sequence goes on from SKTN01000412.1 coordinate 4,130, forward strand.
CGTAGGTCCGCCCCCAGCGGGGATCCTGGGGCACGGCGACCGTCGGCGCGAAGGTCCACCGGGCACCCGTGGCGGCCGTCTCGATCGCCGTCGCCCGACCGATCTCGCTGACCAGCTGCGGGTCCCCCGCCGCGCCGAGCGCGATGTTGTGGGGGAAGATCGTGGCGCCGACGAGGTTGTTGTGCCCGTGGACCGCGTCGGTGCCGTAGAGGATCGGTATCCCCAGGCGCGAGCCCCGGGAGGCGTCCACGTAGCCGTCCACCATGGCGCGCCAGGCGGTCGGGGTGTTGGGCTCGGGGTTGCCGCCACCCCCGGAGAGCACGGAGCCGATGGCGTGCTCGGCCACCTCCTCGGGGGTGATGGCGGTGCGGTCGACCTGGGTGATCTGGCCGATCCGCTCCTCCAGGGTCATGCGCTCGAGCAGGTCGTCGATAGGGCTGGGCACAGTGGTGCTCCTCAGGTAGGGGCCGGCGACCGGGTCAGCGGGCCACGGGCGCGGGCGAGCCGCCGGTGGACGCCACGGTGAACTGCAGCCCCGCAATGGAGCCGTCCCGATCGAGTACCGCGGCGGTCTCCTCAGGGGTCAGGGACCGCCCGGCACGACCGTGGACCTCGCCGTCAGCGTCGGTGATGCGAACCTCGTCCTGCGGCCCGACCAGCACCCGGACCGGGGTGGCGCAGACCGTGGCCTCGAAGCCCGCCTCGCCCCCGGTGAGGTCGGTCCACAGCTGCGCATCCGGCAGCAGCGGGCTGCCGAGGGAGAGCCGCCCACCGGCCAGGCGCAGGCCGAGCTCGCCCGCGCGGGTCAGGACCTCCTCCTTGACCTGCCCGGTCATACCCGGTTGCTGCGCACCGGCGTGGGCCGGGGTGTGGGAGTAGCAGTCGGTGGGGAAGGCGCCGTAGGTGGCCGGATCCTTGCGGAACCCCAGCCCATCACGCAACCGCTGGTAGGCGGCCACCAGCCGGGCGTGCAGCGCCGCGTCGTCACCGTCCTCGACCTCGATGGTGCGTTCCTGCACGGCCAGGAGCAGCTTGGCCACCATGTGCCAGTAGATCGACCCGATGCCCTCGTAGCCGTGCATCCCACCGGAGCGCCCGGTGAAGGCGTGGTGGTGGAACAACGCCTCGTACACCTCCTCGACCGCGGCCTGCTCCTCGGGTGGGCAGCCGACCTCCTCCAGTGCCGCGCGCAGCGCCTCGGCGTTGGTGAGGTCGGCACGGAAGTGCAGGCGTCCCGCCTCGTCACGTCGCAGGATCGCAGCCGGCCCGCCGGCCAGCTCCGTGAGCA
>SKTN01000333.1 GCA_007117945.1 Nitriliruptoraceae bacterium
CTGGACCGGACCGGCCGGCTGGCCTGGTCGGTGGGGCCCGACAACGTCCGTGACGCGATCCGGATCATCCTGGCGACCGAGCCCGGCGAGCGCGTGATGCTCCCGAGCTTCGGGGCGGGACTCGGACGGCTGCTGTTCGAGCCGAACACCCCCGCCACCCACCGCCTGGTCGAGGAACGCGTCCGCCAGGCCCTGACCCGCTGGGAACCGCGCATCCGCCTCGACACGATCCACGTCGCCGCCGACCCGGTCGAGCGGCAGCAGGCCAACGTCACGGTCGTCTACACGCTGCTCGCCAGCGGTGACCAGGAGCGGGTGGCGGTCACCGCCCGGCTGGAGGGGTGAGCCAGTGAGCATCGAGCCACCCCCCATCGACGCCCGGACCTACCGCGAGCTGTACGCGGAGGCACGGGCCCGCATCCCCGTCCACCTCCCGGAGTGGACCAACCTCAACGACGCCGACCCCGGGGTGACGCTGCTGCAGTTGTGGGCGTACATGACCGAGTCGCTGCTCTACCGCAGCGCGCTGATCCCGGAGCGCAACCGGGTCGCCTTCCTCCGGCTGCTCGGGTACGGCCGTCAGCCGGCCCAGGCGGCCAGGGGGCTCGTCACCTTCACCCACCAGCGCCCGACCCTCGAGCCCGTGCGGTTGGCCCCGGACCTGGAGGTGGCGGCCGGCAGCGTCCCCTTCCGCACCGACAGCGGGCTCGAGGTGCTGCCCGTGGAGGCGAAGGCCTACCTCAAGCGCACCATCGACCTCGACGCGGCGACACGCGCGGAGGTGGAGGAGGAGTACGCGGCGGCCTACGCGAGCTTCCTCGACGACGGGGTCGATCTCGCCTACTACGAGACCACCGAGGTCGAGTGGGCCGCGGCGGAGCGCACCGCCCTCGACCTCGGCGACAGCATCGACGGCGTGCTGTGGCTGGCGCTGCTGGCCCGCACGGGTGACGACGTCGAGCTGGTCCGCGATGCCCTCGCCAACGGCGTGCTCACCCTGGGCGTCGTCCCGGACGAGCGGGCCGACGCCCGCGCGCTGCCGCCCGTCGGGACCCCCACCGCGAGCGAGACGGGGATCGAGATCCAACGCCCCGACGCGGCCGAGCCGCTGCCGAGCGAGCTGGCCGCCCGTGTCCCGCGCTACGTGCCCGTGCCCGTCAGCGGCGGCACCGACCTCCTGCAGGAGCCGGGGGTGGTCGAGCTGCGGCTGCCTGACCAGACGGGGCTGCGTAGCTGGGATCTCGACCCGAACGAGGAGGGTGTCGGTGGCTTCCCGCCGGCGCTGGAGGGTGACGCCGCCGACCGGCTGGTCACCTGGCTGAGGATCGGCCCCGCGGCTGCCGCCGACGGGCGCCCCGCCACCCCGGCCCCGCCCCGGTTGCGCTGGGTCGGCATCAACGCCGCGGCGGTGCGCCAGCGCACCCACGTCGCCAACGCACAGCTCGGCAGGGGCGACGGCTCCGCCGATCAGCAGGTCCGCCTGGCCAGCACCCCGGTGCTCCTCGAGAGCGTCGACCTCACCGTCGGTGGGCAGCGGTGGCGGCGGGTCGACGACCTGATGACCGCGGACGCCGAGGTGCCGGTGCCCGGCGGGGTGGCCCGGCCACCCACCGACGAGGTGGACCGCGCGTCGGTGTTCACCCTGGACCGCTTCAGCGGCGAGGTCAGGTTCGGGGACGGCATCCACGGTCGTCGACCACCCCCGGGCGCGGTGATCGCCGCGACCTACGACCACGGGGGCGGCCGGGCGGGGATGGTCGACCCCGGGGCCATCACCACAGGTGTGACCCTGCCGACGGGGATCAAGGTCACCAACCCGACCCGCACCACCGGCGGCGCGGAGGCCGAGTCGGTCGAGCTCGCGCAAGCCCGGATCGCCGGTCACCTCCGGCACCGGGACCGGCTGGTCACCGAGCAGGATGTCCGCGAGGTCGCCGCCGCCACCCCGGGGGTGGAGCTCGCCCGCATCGACGTCCTGCCCCTGCTGCACCCCGACCTGCCGGAGGTCACCACCCCCGGTGTGGTCACCCTGGTGGTGGTGCCACGGTTCGATCCCGTCCACCCGGCGACCCCGGAACCCGACCGCGCGACCCTGGACGCGGTGTGCCGTCACGTCGATCCGCGCCGGCTCGTCACCACCGAACTCCACCTGCGTGGTCCGCGCTACCGCCGCGTGTGGGTGTCGATCGGCGCGGAGCCGCTGCCCGGCGTGGAGTTCGCCGTCCTGCGTGACGCCGTCGAGCGGACCCTCCGGTCGTGGTGCTCGCCCCTGAGCGGTGGGCCCCGGGGGACGGGCTGGCCGCTGGCCACCGACCTCGAGCGCCTCGAGCTGTGGTCGGTGGCGGCCCGTGCCGACGGGGTCGCGAGGATCGTCGATGTCCACCTCGCGGCCGGTGACGGGGTGCGCGTCGACCGGGTCCCCCTCGGCCCCCTGGAGCTGCCCCGGCTGGTCGCGGTCGGTGTCCGTCGTGGGGAGCCGCAGCCCGTGGCGGAGCTCCTCGGCGCCACGCCCGAGGTGGAGACCACCTCCTTGCCCATCCCCTTCGTTCCGGTCGAGTGCTGACATGGACGTCAACGGGACCGCCTTCCACCTCCTGCTCGGCGAGCAGGACTGGCTCGGTCCGGGGGTCACGGTCACCCCGTCCGATGCCCTCGCCTGGGCCGGCAGCGACCACACGGTCCGGTTCGCGGAGGTCCCCTTCGAGATCCCCGAGCGCGCGGGTGACCGCCGGCTCTCGCCGGCCGACCGGCGCGGTACCGACGTGGACCGCTACGGCCACCTGTACTGGATCGGCCCGGGCCACGACCAGGTGCTGTTCCAGCCCGCCGGGACGCGGGAGGTGCGCACCTACTGGCCGCAGCCGCCGGGGTGCGTGCCCGAGCCGACGGGCGCCTTCGTCGACGCCGCGCCGGGCACGCCGCCGGCCGCCCGCTTCGCCGGGCTGGCCGTGACCGTGGACCACCACCTCGTCGTCGGCGTCCCTGCCGTGCCGGCAGTGCTGGTGTTCGACCTGCACGGCGGTGGCCCACCGGTGACCGTCCCCTGGCCCCAGGCGTTCGCCCCCGTGGACATCGTGACCGCCCCCGGCGGTGGGGTGTGGGTCCTGGACCTGCCCGACCACGCCGCCTCGGCCCGACTGTGGCGCCTGGACGGGCTGCTGCGGGTCCGGGACCTGTCAGGGGTCGGCCCGGCCGGACCGCCGAGGTCCCCGGACTTCCGGCCCACCGACCCCGAGGCGCCGGTGGCGGGGGACCCGGGGCGCGGATCGAGCGGTGGGGACGATGCCCCGGGCGCCGGGAGCCCTGTCGAGGTGGTGGCCACCGACCCGATCGCGCTCGCCGGGCTACCCGACGGCACCGTGCTGGTGCTCGACCGCGGTGCCGACGGCCAGGAGGAGGACGAGCCCGCGACCGCGCCGGTGCTCCGACGGCTCGACGGGGCCGTCCAGCTCGGTCCGGAGCTCCCGATACCGGCGGGCGGTGGCCCACCGCACGATCTGGCCTACCTCCCCGAGGAGGGGGGCGAGGGGGTGGCCGGGACCGTCTACGTCGTCGGTGAGCAGGGTGCCCAGACCGTCGCCTGGGCGTTGTCGGCGGACGGACAGCACCTCGACCGCCTGCACCGCTACCTCCCCATGCGGCTGTTCTCCGGCAGGGCCCTGGTCGCCGGCGGTGGCGTGGTGCGCTACGACCTCGGCGATCGTTGGTTGCCCCTGGTGGACCGACGCACCCGCCGCTACCGCACGACGGCCAGCCTGGTCACCGGCGACGCTGGTGGACCGGACGGCCCCGGGCCCTTCGACGCCCGTGTGCCGCGCACCGTGTGGCACCGCCTGGCCCTCGATGCCCGGATCCCCTCGGGCACCTCGGTGACGGTGGCGGCCCGGGCGGCCGACGCGCCCGAGGTGCTCGCCGCCCTGCCGTGGCAGGAGCAGCCGGCGCCCTACCGACGGGACGGGGAGAGCGAGGTCGCCTACCACCGCTTCGCCGCCCCCGACACCCGGGACGCCGGCACCTTCGAGCTGCTGTTCCAGGGCGTGACGGGCCGCTACCTGCAGCTGCGGCTGACGCTCACCGGGGACGGGCGGCGCACCCCGGCGCTGTGGGCCCTGCGCGCCCACGCGCCCCGCTTCTCCTACCTCGACCACTACCTGCCGGGCATCTACGCCGAGGATCCTGACAACGCCGGCTTCCTCGACCGCTACCTCGCCAACGTGGAGGGCATGTGCACCACGATCGAGGGTCGGATCGCCGCCGCGCAGGTCCTCTTCGGGGCGGACACCCCGGCGGGCGAGCACCTGGACTGGCTCGCTGGCTGGCTCGGCCTGGCCGTGGACCGGCGCTGGGAGCAGTGGCGCGTCCGGCTCCTGCTGGCCCACGCCGTCACGATGGCGCAGCGGCGTGGGACCGTCCGTGGGCTGCTGGAGGCCGTGCGGCTCGCGACCGATGACTGCCCCGATGCCACGATCTTCCGGGATGGCACCCAGCCGGTCTTCGGGGTCCGGATCGTGGAGGCGTTCCGTCGACGGTCCGTGCCTGCCGTGGCACTCGGCGACCCTGGTGATCTCACGGGACCGCGCCTCGTGCCAGAACGCGACCGGTGGGTCCCCGCCGACGGGCGCTCGGAGCTGGACCGGCGCTACCGGGCGTGGGTGACCGCGACCCACGGGACCCCCGCACAGATCGCTTCGGCCTGGGACCGGCCCATCGAGGCGATCCCCACCGACGCGGCGGGTGCCTTCCACCAGCCCTTCCCCCCGCTCACGCCGAGCGGCGACGCCGAGGCCCGTGACTGGATCCGGTTCGTCACCGATCACCTGGCCGTCCCCTACGCCGAGGTCACCGCGGCGGACCTGCCCCGCTACCAGCGCTTCCTGTCCGAGCGGCACCGACGGATCGAGGTACTCAACGACGCCTGGGGACGGGTCGGCAGCGCCCGGTTCACGGCCTTCGCGGCCGTCGGCCTGCCCAGCGGGGCCCTGCCGACCCACCCGCAGGCCCTGACGGACTGGCTGGTCTTCGTGACCACCGTTCTGTCCGCCGCCCGGGCCGCCCACCGCTTCACCGTCCTCGTCCCGATCCGGCCCGAGGACCCCGACGCGGTGCGCGAGGACCGGCTCGCCCGGGTCGCGGAGGTGGTCGCACGCGAGCGGCCCGCCCACACCGCCTTCGACGTCCGGCCCTACTGGGCCGCCCTGCGCGTCGGTGAGGCCCGGGTCGGTATCGACACCGTCGTCGGCCAGGGCAGCCGCACCCTGGCGATGGTGCTGGGCGATGGTCGGCTCGCCGCCGCGCATCTCCGCGGCCGACACCCCTTCGACGTCCCGGACCGGTTCGTCGTCGGCCGTGAACGGCTCGGTGCCAGCCACGCGTCCAGCAGCCGCCCGGAACCACCCGCCCGCCGCCC
>SKTN01000102.1 GCA_007117945.1 Nitriliruptoraceae bacterium
CAAGAGGCCAGAGGTTCGGATCCTCTACGCCCCACCCCCGTAGCACCCCGAACTCGCCCGGGGCGGTGATCCTGACAGGAGGAATCGACAGGAACGGTGGGATCGTTCCCGTCGGCGCGTCCACCAGCGACCAACGCTGTGCAGGCGCGTCCACCCGTACCCCATGCAACATCGGGACGATCGTGCGGTGACCTCACACGGGAGACCATGCCGGTTCCTGGTCGGTGTGATCGGCGATGAACTCCTTGAGTGCGGAGCTCGCGATCCTGCGCGCCGTGCCGGTCGGCGCCGACGGCAGCCCGCCGGCGTTGAGGAGCTCGTAGCTCGGAGCGGGAGATGCCGAGGTGCCGCGCGGCGTCGACGATGGTGAGCAGTTGCACGACCGTGGCGGTAGCCATGAGAGGTCCCTTCTCCGTGGGATGCCAGGCGCGGATGCGTCAGGCAGTGGATGCCTGGCAGCGTCCGCGACGGGACTCACGAACGGCGCACAGCCACCTCTTGCCCATCCAGTCGGGCCCGCTGTGAGGGCGTAGGATCACCGTCCGCCGCGCGCGTCCTCTGGTCGTGTGTGCGACTGGGCGCTGTGAGGCCGCTCCGTCTCTCGGCCGTGTCACACGCTCGGGGTGGGCGTGGTGGTGCTGCGCCGGCGAACCTTGCCGAGGGCGCGTCAGGTCCGTTGGCGGTGCTGGAGGAGGTCGATGGTCGTGTCGAGGATGCGTCGCGCGTTGGTGTGGTGGACGAAGTGCGATCCTTCGACGACCTGGTAGGTCGCGTTGGGTCCCAGGCGCTGCAGGTGGTCGCGCTGGTAGTCGTCGCCCATACGTTTCAGTGTGCCGGTGGGGACGAGCTTGAGGACCGGGATCGTGTCCGGGAACTTGAGCTGCATGACTTCGTGGATGTTGTCGGGGAACCGGATGTTCTGGTCGATGACGGTGTCGTTGAGGGGTTGGTTCATGAACGTTCGGTAGTCGCCGATCTCCCGCGCCGTGTACCCGCGTTCGGTCCGGAGCAGGCGGGGTACGACGACCCTGTTGACGACGCGACCACCGCCGGTCATCTGGGGCACCTTGGCGAACTGGTCGACGAACGGAGGCACCCGTGCCGTCTCGACCGCTGAGGAGGTCGTGTCGAGCATGATGATGGCCGAGACCTCGTCGGGGTGCTGTGTCGCGTAGTACTCGCTGGTGATGCCGGAGGCGGAGTGGGGCATCAGCACGTAGGGCGGGGTGAGGCCGGCGTGGGAGAGGGCGGTCCGGATCTCGTGGGTGAGGTTCTCGTTGGTCCGGGGTGCTGCGGTGGTGTCGCTGTGTCCGGTCCCGAGCTCCTCGCTGCATGCGACGGTGAACCGTGTCGCGAGGAGCCGCATGAGCGGGCCGAAAGCCGCGCTGGGTAGTGGCACGCCTGCGCCGGCGAGCAGCACGACCGTCTCGTTGCCGTCACCGAGCGCAACGGCATGGACCTTACGTCCGTCGACGTCGACCAGCCGTCCGGTGGGTCGCAGGTGCTCGCGTTCACGTGGCAGCAGCCGTCGGGTCACGAGGTAGCCGAGGGTGTGTGCGGCCATGATCACGCCGACGATGATGCCGAAGGTGCGCACGGCAGCTCTCCTGCTCCTCTCGCCCGGCGATCCTTCTGTGCCGGGCGGTGGTTCCGCCAGATCGAGCGTGTACGGCGGTCCGGGCGGTGGCCCAGGTGGTCATCGTGTCCAGGACGCCGGGGTCGAGCGGTTGACCGGCCTTGACCTGCCTGCGGTACTCCGATGGGGCACCGACCCCTTCGGTGTGCCGGAGCACGTGGTTGACCTGCGCGGGCCGGTGGGTCTCGAGCGGTGCGTGCGTCACGAGCGCACGCATCCGGTCGAGGTCGTCGGGGTTGACCTGCAGGTCGCGGTCGCCGGTGAGGGCGAGCACGGGCATGGCCAGGCGGGCGAGGTCGATGCTGGGGTCGTGGTCGAGGAAGCCTCGCAGCCATCCGGCGTTGAGACGTTGGCCCTGGACGCGGAGCACCGCCGCGTCGGTGCACGCACCTTGGTGAACAGCTTCGCTTGCGCGCGGTCCGGGGTCTGGCGGAGCACCCGGATGAGCGCCCGTGCGAGCGCCGGGAGGGTGGGAACGATCTTCGCTGCCTGCCAGCGCATCGTCACCTCCCCGGTCACTGCTGGCCCGGCGAGGATGCCCAGCCCGGCGAGGCTCGCATCGGCCACGGCGAGCGAGATCGCGTGGACCGCGCCCTCACTGTGGCCGATCACCAGCACCCGTGCCGGGTCGACCGACCGGTGGCGGCGCAGCACCGCGAGCGCGTCGACCGCGTCCTGGCGGGCGTCGTCGAGGGCGGTGGTGAGGAAGTCCCCGCCGCTGGCGCCGACCCCACGCTTGTCGTAGCGCAGCGACGCGATCCCAGCCTGAGCGAGGGCCGCCGCGAGCTCTCGGGTGACCACGAGCGCGAGCTTGGGGTGGTCGCTGTCACGATCGACCTCGCCGGAACCCACCAGCAGCAGGGCCGCAGGTACCGGCAGGTCGCCGTCGGGCAGCTCGAGGGTGCCGGCCAGCTCGACGCTGTCGGCAGCGGTGAAGGTGAACTCCTCGATGGCCATGGCAGCTCCTCTGTCCCGAGGGTGGCATGGGGCTCGGACCCAACAACGTTCTCAGTAATGGGAACATTACGTACGGTGGGGGTGGCGGCCAGTGACAGGAGGGCTGATGGGCGAGGGACACGCCACGGTGCTGCTCCACCCGGTTCGGCTGCGGATCCTGCAGGCAGCCCTCGGGCGGCAGGTGACCACTGCCACGCTGGCTGCGGCACTGCCCGACGTGCCCACCGCGAGCCTGTACCGGCACGTCTCGGCCCTGCTCGACGCCGGCGTGCTGGAGGTGGTCGCCGAACGGGCCGTGCGGGGCGCCCACGAACGCACCCTGCAGGTCGTCCTGCCCGCAGCCTCGCTCGGCGCCGAGGACATCGCCGACCTGACCACCGACCAGCACCGGGACACCGTCACCGCGTTCCTCGCTGGCGTCCTCCAGGCAGCCACCGACTACCTCACGGCCCCCCGTAGCGATCCCGCCCACGACGGCTTCGGGTACCGGCAGGTCGCCCTGTGGGCCGACGACGAGGAACTGGCGGAGCTGACCGCCGCCCTACGCGAGATCCTCTCCGCCGCCGTCCGAGGCCTGCGCGAGGCACGCCGGCGACGTGTGCTGACCACTGTGCTGCTCCCCGATCCGCCAGCCAGCCCGAGCTGATCCACGCCGCGGCGAGCAGTCACCGAGGCCGGTAGGTGCGTCGGGGTGTGCGCCGTGTCGTTCGCTGTCGGGGAGCCGGCGGGCCCCTGCGCTCGCGGACGGCGAGTATGGGGAGGAAAGCGACGAGACAGCCCCTCGAAAGCCCAGCGCGCAACGATGCAGCTTCCCGACGCAGAGGAGCTGGTCGTGTCGCGTCCCACCCGGCTCCTGATCCTCGTCGTGGTCGTCGGGCTGGGTGCGGCGCTGGACATCGGGCTCCACATGGTGACCGAGGACTTCCTGCCGCTCCCCGAGGGGTTCGTGGGGAGCCCTCTGGTGCAGCGCGTCGGGTTCGGTCCGGTCGCGGTGGTGTGGGCGGTGCTCGCGTTCTCTGGTCTGGCGCTGGTCTTCCTGGCCGTCGAGCGATACCTGACCGGCAGCGGCACGTCGAAGGGCCTGCGCTACGGCGTCGCGGTGGGGTTGCTGGTCCAGGTCGGGATGCTCGAAGGCGTCGCGATGTTCGGCAGCCACGTCGTCGACGAGTTCGTCGTCGGTGCCGCGGATGCGATCCCGATCGTCCTCACCAGTTTCCTGCTCGGCCGCCTGCTGGCCAGCCAGGGCCCACCGCCCCCCCCACGGCCACCCGTCAGGCACCTCGTCCGGTGCGTCGTGGTGTTCGTGGTCGTGTTCACGGCCGGGCGGCTGACCGCCGCCGGTACGGGTCTGATCGACGCGGGCCTGGCGACCCGCCCGCTCGCGACCGTCACTTGGACCATCGCCATGGGCGCTGCCATCGGGTGCGTCTTCCTGCTGCTGCGGGACGAGCCGAACGGCTCACGCACCCCGGGTCCTGCAGCGGTGGCCGTGGTCGGCGTGTTCGCGGTGAACTGGGCCCTGTTCATGCTGTTCGTCCCCCTGGTCTTCCCGGACGCGCTCGCCGACGTCGCGGTCCGCGTCGGTCTGGACATCGTCCTCGTCGCGGTCGCGGCCACCTGGACCGGTGCGTCCCGGCGCCGCAGCGGAGCTCTCGCATCGACCGACCACGCGGCTACGCACCAACCCACCAACGGCACGAGAACGGAGCTGCCATGAACACCACGCAACGCATCGCGGCGGCCGACGGCCTCCACCTCGAGGTCGCGACGGCCGGACCGTTGGACGCACCGGCGGTGCTGTTCGTCCACGGCAACGGCCCCAACTGCCGGCAGTTCGCGCCGCAGTTCGAGCGCTTCGGCGACCGGTACCGGCTGATCGCGCCGTCGCTTCGCGGGCATGGCCGATCCGATCTGCCCGCCACGCCGAGCGTCGCTGACTTCACGATCGCCCGGCTCGCCGCTGACGTCGTCGCGGTCCTCGACCACCTCGAGGTCGATCGGGCGCACCTCGTGGGCAACTCGCTGGGCGGGCTCATCGGGTTCGAGCTCGCCACGACCGTGCCGGAACGTCTCGCCACGCTGACCACCTACGGGACCACGGCGCAGCTGCGCTCCGGCGCCGCACTGGTGTGGACCTTGCGGGCCACGACCCGGGTGCTCGGCGCCAAGGGCGCGGGACGGCTGGGCGCGATGTCGGCGTCCGACCGCGAGGTTGGGCGGACCATCGCCGCGCTGATGGCGGAAGCGGACCCGCGTGCGCTGGGGTTCGTGTTCCAGAACATCGCCAACTACGACTACACCCGCGCCCTTCGGGACAGCACGGTCCCGTGGCTGCTGCTCCGCGGGAGCCTGGACCGCTCCATCAACCGGTCGCTCGGCTCCACGCTGGACGTCATCGAGGGCCGAGACTGCGCCTGGCTCATCGACCTCGACGGGGCCGGCCACTTCGCCAACCTCGAACAGCCACGGGCCTTCGACACCGCCCTGGAACGCTTCCTCAGCCGCCACATCCCCGCCACCGACTGAGCGTCATCGCGCCGCGATTGACTACCGCCGGCGGGACGGTGAACGTCGCGGCACTCGTCCGGACCGCTGGCAGCCTGCGGTTCCCAGGCCGTGCTGTTCGGCCCTGCCGGGTGCGGCCCGTGGTGGGGATGCTGGGTGCGGCGGTTGCCGAGCTGCTCGGCAGGACCGCTGTCGTCGCATCCGCGGGCACCGCAGCCCCGTGCACGGATCGGAGGACTGCCTGATGGCCTCTCCGGACGACCGTTGGACAGCGCTGTTGCGGACCTGGTGGCCGA
>SKTN01000364.1 GCA_007117945.1 Nitriliruptoraceae bacterium
CCGTGGTCGTTGACCACACGGTGCACCAGCTGCTCGAGGTCGTGTGCCTGTCGGTTCGCGGTCGCCAGACCGCTGCTGAGCCGATCCACGTCGAGGAGGTCGTTGATCAGCCCCGTGAGTCGGGACGCGTTGGCCGTGAGCCGCTCGAGCACGGAGCCCCTCAGCTCCTCGCTCAGCTCGGCGTCGCGTTGCTGCAGGGTCTCGGCGAGGCCGACGATGGCCGAGAGCGGCGTGCGGAGCTCATGGGAGGTGGCCCGCAGGAAGGCGACCCGGATCTCATCGCTGCGCGCGAGCTGGTCCAGGGCCGTCCGCAGCTGCTGCTCGCTGCGCTCCCGGGCGACGGCGGCACCGAGCACGCCGGCGACCGCATCCAGGAAGACCGCCTCGTCCGCGGTGAAGGCGCGCGGCGCCGTGGTGTGGACCGACAGGATGCCGTAGTCACCCTCCGCACCCCGGATCGGGGTGCTCACCCCGGAGACCACGCCGTGGTCGTCGAGCAGCTGCGGCGCGTGGAAGCGGGTCTCGTCCGCGAGGTCGTCGACCACCACCGCATGGTCCTGCAGCAGGGTGAAGCCCGCCTGCGAGCGCTGATCGTTGGGCACCACCGCCTGGCCGACCAGACCGTCACGCCAACCCAGACCGGCGGTCAACCGCAGTCCCTGGCCGTCGGGGGTGAGCTCGAGGATCTTGACCAGCGGGACCTCGAGTTCCGTGGCCACGACCTTCACGACATCCGTGCAGAGCAGCTGGAGATCCAGATCGGTCAGCGCACGTCGCCCGAGCCGGGCGACCGCCGCCTGCTGCGACGCACGCTCCTGGGCCTGTACCCGCGCATCGTGCAGGGGCGCGGTGCTGACCGACACCCCGATGATCCCGACGAGCGCACCGGAACGATCCAGGTAGGGCGCGTTGGTCACCAACGCCGGGAACCTCCTCCCGTCCCGGTGGCGCACGTCGAACTCCCCCGTCCAGCTCCCGCCCGCGCGCAGCTCGCTGAGGATCCGTTCCGCGTGCTCCAACGCCTCCGGGTTGACGTTGAGTTCCAGGATGTCGCGGCCCTGCACCTCGTCCGCCGACCAGCCGTACAGCTCCTCGGCCGCGCGGTTCCAGAAGACCACCCTGCCGTCCAGGTCGGTGGCGATGATCGCCGCACCGGCGACCTCGGCCATGCGCGCCTGGAAGTGTCGCTCCACCTCCAGCTCCCGCTGGGCGGTCACGTCGGTGTGGACGGCGACGAAGTGCGTCACGCCCGCACCGGTGTCCACCGGCGTGATGGTCTGGAGCACGGTGTAGAGATCCCCCGAGCGGTGGCGGTTGACGACCTCGCCGCGCCAGGGCTGTCCCGACAGGATCGTCGACCACATCCGCTCGTAGGTCGCCCGGTCCTGTACCCCTGAACGCAGGAGCCGAGGGCTGCTACCGATCGCCTCCTGCGCGCTGAAGCCGCTCATGGCGGTGAACGCCGGGTTGACCCACCGGATGACGCCGTGCGCATCGGTGACCATGACCGCATCGGTCACCGCGGCCAACGCTGCCGCCAGCACACCGTCGAGGTCGCTCAGCTCACCGTCCACCGCGACCTCTCTCGACCGGTCCCTCCTCGGGGTGCCGGCATCCCTCGGCCCGGTCCCGACCGTCCCCTCGAGGCACCAACCTGATTCCCACGTTGGTTGGACCCCTCCAGTAGAGCCGTTCGGCACGTGCGATGCCAGTCCCGCCACCGTGGCGGTGGCGGGACCGGTACGCACCGGCCCTGCCCGTGGCGCAAGGCCGGCCGGCGGCGGACGCTCGCTGCTACGGCACGGTCACCGTCTCGAGCATCCCCTTGTCCTGGGGGTCGTCGACCTCGGCGATGAAGGCGTACTCCCCCGGCTCGAGGTCGACGGTGACGTAGGCCGTGCTGCCCTCGGGCATCATCTGTGCACCGCCGATGAACTCCGCTGGTGCCGGATCCTCCAGCCCTTCGGGGTTGGCCCAGTTCATCCACGCCGCCAACTCGTCCAGATCCGAGTCGCCATCGATGCGTGCGACGTGCACGTCGTGCCACAGGGCGTTGCCGTGCAGCATCTGTTCGGCGAACTCCACCGCGAAGGTCTGCTCACCGGACTGAACGTCACCCTCGATCCCCAGTCCCTCGTTGGTCAGGATCACCTCGAAGTCAGCATCGGGCTCAGGCGCACCGGACTCCTCCTCGGTGACGGTGAGGTCGACCAGCATGCCGTCGGTGTGCCACACCCCGTCGGTCTTGACGTAGCACTCGACCTGGTAGTTGCCCGGTTCCAGGTAGACGGTCGTCTCGGCCATGCCGCCGGGGGCGACGAACCCCGGCCCGCCGATGTAGACGGTCTCCTCGGACCACTCGGGCATCTCCTCGAACTGGGCGAAGCCGGCCTCAGGGTCGCCGTCGTTGATCAGGTCCATCGCCTCCTGGAAGACGGGCACGACCTCCTCGCGGCTGTCCTGGGCGGTGATGCCCTCGGCCAGATCGCCGAGCAGGGCGAAGTGGGTCTCGTGGGAGTCGTTGTGGTAGCGGAAGGTCACCCATCCCGACGGGATCTCCTCGGGCAGCTGGAAGTCATGTCCCTCAGACACGATGTCGACCACGTAGGGACCCGGCTCACCCGTCTCCTCCTCGGTGCCCAGCTCCTCGGCCGTGGCCGTCTCTTCCTCGGTGCCGGGTGCTTCCTCGACGGCCTGTTCGTCGGCGGCATCGGGGGCCTCCTCCTCCGGCATCCCCTCGTCCGCCGCGTCGGCGCACCCCGCGATGACCCCCAGGGCGAGTGCGAGCACGGCCCATCTGCTCACGCTGCTGCGCATGTCGTCTCCTTCCTTTGCGGTGCGAGGGGCTCGACCGACCCAGCGGCCGCGATCCCCTCGCCGACCCGACGCCGCACCGACCGGTACGGCAACGAGCACACCGTGGCCCCCGGCGCTCAAGGGACGCTCAAGGGGCGCTCAAGGGCGAGCGTGCGGCGGCGTCACCGCAACCGGAGCCTCAACAGGTGGAGACCAGGAACTCGGCGCACTCCTGCGGCGTCAGCTCCCGCGTGACGCGGCGGTGCGCCAGGTCCAGGAGGTCGTCGGTGCGGACCACGTGGAGGTGCACGGGCGCGTCCGTGAGCACCGTCGCGAGGTGGCGCCCATCGGGGCTCAGGCGCACCCGCTCCGGCTCCACGCCGTAGCGCACATCGAAGCGTGCCGTGCCTGCGTCGAGGTCGCGCACCGCGACGCGGTCGCCGTCGGTGAAGGCCAGCGCACCTCCCGCTGCGGCGACGCTGGTACCGACGCCCTCCGCCAGGGTCTCGACCGCCTCGCCGGTCCGGCGATCCCACACCCGCAGGAGGCCGGGCAGCTCGCTTGTCACCATACGCTCACCATCAAGGAAGGCGATGTCGATCACGGACCGCTCGACGTCGAGGTCGTGCACCACCTCGCCTGTGGTGGCGTCCAGCACCAGGGCGGCGTCCTGGGCACCGACGGCCAGACGTCCACCCTCGGGTATGTACGACACGTGGTAGACCGGCCCCTGGTCGTGCTCGTACACGACCATCTCGTCGCCGCCGTCCACCTCCATGACGTGGAGCAGGCCAGCACCGGTCGCCAGCGCGATCTCGCTGCCGTCCTGATCGAGGGCCAGGTCCCAGAGGGGGTAGGCGAACCCCGTCACGGTCGCGCCGCGGGACTCACCGCTGGCGGCGTCCCACACACGGACCTCCTCCTCCCACTGGCCGGGTTCGGTCTCCCCGACCCCGATCACCGAACTGGCGGCGATCGCGCTCCCGTCCGTGCTGTAGGTGACGAGGCGAACGGGATGCCGGGTCCGCAACGTGTGCACGTCAGCGCCGGTCGCGACCTCCCGGACGTGGACCGCGTTGCCCGGACCGGCGACAGCGAGGTGGCGACCATCGGGGCTGAAGCTCGCACCCGCGAGGCCCCGCTTGTCGCTGCCCGGGAACGCCGCGAGCTCGAAGCCCCCGACCCCGGCCACGTTCCAGATGCGGGTGGTGTCATCCTGGTCGCTGGTGGTCACCACCCGGTCGCCGTCCGGGTGGAACGCCGCCGCCCGCAGGTGCTCGTGCCCCCGCAGCGCCACGAGTTCCTCCCCGGTGGCGGCGTCCCACACGCGCGCACTCACGTTCGAGGCGGAGAGCACCCGCTCGCCGTCCGCGCTGACCGCGAGGTCGTTCACCAGCGTGGTGTGCCCGGTCATGACGGTCAGCACCTGACCATCCGCGGCGTCGCGGACGAGGATGGAGCCGTCCTGTCCACCGAGCAGGATCCGATCACCCTCGGGATGGATGGCCACGGCGTACACCGGCACCGTCTCGTCAGTCACGGGGGCGTGCCACAGCAGACGGCCCGTGTCGACGTTCCACACACGCGTGCCCCCGGTCTCGGTCACGGTCACGAGCCAAGAACCGTCGGGGCTCAGCGCATGATCCTGAACGGCATCGAGGTGGCCGTCGAACTCCGCGAGCAGGGCGCCTGTGGCGGCATCCCACAGCCCGACACTGCGGGCTGCCTCCCAGCCCGCGACCGTGCGCTCGGGGATGAGCCCGGTGAGGAGATCGCCGTCCACGCTGAAGGCGGGTCGGTATACCTCGCCGTCGAGGAGGACCCGGCGTTCGCCGGTCGAGGCGTCGAGGATCGCCCCCTGAAGGTCAGCGGCTGCAGCCGCGATCGACGCCCCGTCGGGCGAGAGGTCGATGGCGTCGACCAGGGCGATCCGCCGCTCGTCGAGCCCCGACTGCGGATCGAAGCCGTAGCCCGCGAGTTCGACGGTGGGCTCCCGCTCCCCCGGTGCACGGATGGTCAGCGTCCCGTCGGCAGCGACCGTGGCGATCCGACCGTCCGGGCCGATGCTCAGCTGACCACCGCCTGGCAGGCGCTGCTCGACGTGCGAGGCCATGAGCGCCCGCCTGAGCGCCGTCTCCGCCTCGGGCAGCACCGACCCCTGTACCTCCCTGGTGGTGTTGACCGCCTCGATGGCCAGCAGGATGCTGCGCTCGGGATCGACCTCGAGCTCGGCGATGGCGGCGGACGCGAGGCCGCGAGCGGTCGCGATCCGCTCCTCGTCGAGCGCCCGCTCCCGCTGCCCGAAGGCGAGCGCCGCGAGGCCGGTGGCTACGACGGCTGCGAGCAGGGAAACGACCATCAGGGCGCGCAGCCGCGTCGTCGATCGCTGGGCCAGCCGCTCCTCCCGCTGCTGTCGTGCACGTTCCTGATCGGCTCGGGCGGCCGCGGCCTCGCGGCTGGCGGTGAGCAGCTCCCGCTCGCCGGTCGTCAGCGTGAGCAGGGAGCCGTCGGCCCACTCCTCGAGGGCCGAGAGGCGCCGTCCCTGCAGGAGGTAGCCGGC
>SKTN01000390.1 GCA_007117945.1 Nitriliruptoraceae bacterium
CGCGCCCTCGCAGGCGCCGCCGGATGGCCGATAGCGCTGCACGAGATCTAGCAAGGGAGATCCTCCCGGAACGCGAACCGTCGCGGCTCTCCCTACCGGTCGCGCAACGCCGACCATGGCCCGAAGGACCGCAGTCGAACCGCCGCGAACCAACGCGTGCGGGCCCTCCGCTACCTCACGTTCCTCGTACCTCTCAGGATCATCTCCAGGGTCCAGAACCGTGCGTGAACTCGCCCATCCTGTCCTCGCGCAGAGTGTCGCCGCCGTGCTCAAACGACGTGTCGCCCAACACCCCCTCGGCCCGCCCTGTCGTGCCCCGAGCGATCAGCGTTCGGCGTGGATCTCCCGCGCGGCGCGGGCGATGACGATGCCGCCGCCCAAGGTCATGATGAGACCGATACCCGGCAGCCAGCCGCGGAAGCCGACCAGGCTGATGGTGTGCACCAGCTGCCAGATCGGGAGGGCGATCGTGAGGGCGGCGATGCCGATGGCATGCGCCAGGACGACCCGTCGGCTGCGCACCAACGAGACGCCCATGCCGATCACCCCTGCGAACACCGTCCAGCTGCCGGCGCCGCGCATGCCGGTGAAGGTCCCCACCCCGGTCATCAGCCACGGGAGGAACGCCCCCACGGTGATCAGGACGCTGGCCCACAGCAGGGTCTGCTGACCGTGCCCGGCGTAGGGCCATCTCGCTCGGGGCGCGACACCCGGCACGGCGGTCTCCCCGGTCGGGGAGGCTGGGGCTGAAGGGGGCATGGTCGTGTCCATGTCGCGGACGCTAACTGGCGCGTGGAGGTCCTGAACAGGAGGTTGCAGCGAGCGGCGCCGTGTCCGGCGCGAGTGGTCGTTCACCCGTCCCCAGCGGCACGGTCGCTCCCGGTCCCGTCGGGAGGAGGCAGGGGACCGCTCGGTCCTGGGTTCGCTCCGCTCGTGCCCCCGGGTCTTGCCGCGATCGTGCTAGCGGTGTTTCCGTCGCACGGCAACGGGTGTGGCTCGCCGCTCACCAGTCGTTGTATCGATGGGGACGATCCGCCGTACGTGCTGGACGAGGGAGGACAGCGTGAGCGAGTCGAGGCAACCCGGTGCGCCGGACAACGACTGGCGTGTGCAGTACTGGAAGCGCAACCTCCGGCTGATGGTCGGTCTGCTCGTGGTCTGGTTCGCGGTGTCCTTCGGCGCCGGGATCCTGTTCGTGGAGCAGCTGAACGAGATCGTGATCGGCGACTTCCCCCTGGGATTCTGGTTCGCGCAACAGGGGTCCATCTACACCTTCGTGGTGCTGATCCTGGTCTACGCCCTGCGCATGGACCGCCTGGACGAGGAGTTCGGCGTCGACGAGCGTGACGCGGAGGGGAACCGACTGTGAGCGCCATCCAGTTCTGGACCACGATCTTCATCGTCCTCAGCTTCACGGTCTACATCTACATCGCCTGGCGCAGCCGGGTGAAGGAGACCGCCGGGTTCTACGTCGCGGGACAGGGGATCCCGACCGTGGCCAACGGCGCCGCGGTGGCTGCGGACTGGATGTCTGCAGCCTCCTTCATCTCCATGGCCGGGCTCATCGCCTTCCTCGGCTACGACGGTGCGATCTACCTCATGGGCTGGACAGGCGGGTACGTGCTGCTCGCCTTGTTGCTGGCGCCCTACCTGCGGAAGTGGGGCAAGTTCACGGTCCCGGAGTTCGTCGGTGACCGCTACAGCGAGCTCGTGCGCACCATCGCAGCGGGCGCAGCCATCCTCATCTCCTTCACCTACGTGGTCGGCCAGATGCGTGGTGGCGGCATCGTGTTCAGCCGGTTCCTCAACCTGCCCGTCGCCGGCGGCGTCGCGGTCGCCGCGGCGATCATCTTCACCTACGCGGTGCTCGGTGGGATGAAGGGCATCACCTGGACCCAGGTGGCCCAGTACACCGTGCTGATCATCGCCTACCTCATCCCGGCGTTCGCGATCGCGCAGACGATCACCGGCTTCCCGATCCCGCAGATCTCGTTCGGCTCCGTGCTCGCGGAACTGAACGCGCTGTCCATCGAGTTCGGGTTGGACTCCTACACCGAGCCCTTCACGGCTCGACCTCAGATCGACGTGTTCCTCGTCACCATGTCGCTGATGATCGGCACGGCCGGACTGCCCCACGTCATCATCCGCTTCTACACCACGAAGTCGGTCCGTGGTGCGCGTTACTCGGCCTTCTGGGCGCTGCTGTTCATCGCGCTCCTGTACTCCACCGCGCCGGCGGTGGGGGCGTTCGCGAAGTTCAACATCCTCGACGGTGTCGGTGGGACCGCGGTGACGGAACTGCCTGACTGGATCGAGAGCTGGGAGGCCACCGGCCTGGTGACCGTGAACCCCGACGTGGACACCATCGAGTCGATCAGCAACAACGCGGCCGATGGGGCCGACCTCACCGTGGACAACGACATCCTGGTGCTCGCCAACCCGGAGATCGCGGGTCTGCCCGCTCCGGTCGTCGGTCTGGTGGCCGCCGGTGGCATGGCGGCGGCGATGTCGACCGCGGCCGGTCTGCTGCTGGTGATCAGTTCCTCGGCATCCCACGACTTCTACTTCCGCCGCGTCAAGAAGGGCCACGCGTCAGAGTCAGAGAAGCTGCTCGTCGGGCGGCTGGCCATGGCCGGCGCCGTGGTCATCGCCGTGATCGGCGGGATCAACCCACCTGCCTTCGTGGCACAGGTCGTGGCCTTCGCGTTCGGGTTGGGGGCGGCGAGCTTCTTCCCAACCCTTGTGCTCGGGATCTTCTGGAAACGCTGCAACGCGAAGGGCGCGGCTGCGGGGATGAGCGCCGGGTTGCTCTTCACCGCCACCTACATGATCTGGTCGCTGTACATCTCCCCCGGATCGACGGTGCTCAACATCAGTCCGGAGGGCATCGGCACGGTTGGTGCGCTGGTCAACTTCGCGGTCGCCATCATCGTGTCGAAGTCGACCGAGCCACCCTCGGAGGAGCTGATGGAGCTGGTCGAGAACATGCGCTACCCGGCGATGACCCGGCGTGACGGCCGTCCGGTGGAACCCATCGCGGAGCAGGCACCCCCGGCCGAGCCAGGCGGCGTCTGATCCGAGATGTCGGCATGACGGCGTGCTCCGGTCGGTAGCCCCGACCGGAGCACGCCGCTGCCGACGAGCACGGCGAGCGGGTGGTCGGTGCTGATCGTGGACGAAGCCGGCAGCTGCCATGGGGCGGCAGCCTCTCCGGCGAACCCGGCGCTCGGCCCGGGACACCGACCGACCAGCTGCCCGCGATGCGTGGCTGGTCCCTGGGCGTGAGCCCAGGGACCAGCCACGCTCGGACGGGTGACGGCCGTGGGAGGCAGTTGGGTGGTCGTTGCCTGGGCTCCAGCCCAGGCAACGACCACCCAACGGGGCGGTGGGGAGGGGCGTGGGGGGTCCGCGGGCGGTCGGGACGGGCGGTGGGGAGGGGCGTGGGGGGTCCGCGGGCGGTCGGGACGGGTTCTAGGGAGGGGCGTGGGGGAGCGTTCGGCCCGGGTGCCGGTCGCCGAGCCGGTCTCAGCCGCCGCTGACCTGGCGCTCCTGGCCCTCCCAGTAGGTCGCGCGCAGGCGGAACTTCTGCAGCTTGCCGGTGGCGGTGCGGGGCAGGGCGTCACGCAGCTCGATCGAGGTCGGACACTTGTAGTGGGCCAGCCGCTCCCGGCAGTAGGCGATCAGCTCCTCGCCGGTGACGTCGGCGTGCTCGGCCGTGGGGACCACCAGGGCCTTGACCGTCTCCCCCCACCGCTCGTCGGGGACGCCGATGACCGCGACCTCGGCGACGGCCGGGTGGCCGTGCAGGGCGTCCTCCACCTCGATGGAGGAGACGTTCTCCCCACCGGTGATGATCACGTCCTTCTTGCGGTCGACGATGGTGAGGTAGCCCTCGTCGTCGAGGGTGCCGCCGTCGCCGGTGTGGAACCACCGGTCGGCCAGGGCAGCCTCGCTGGCCTGGGGCTGTTCCCAGTAGCCGGCCAGCACGTGGTTGCCGCGGGCGAGCACCTGGCCCTGCGCGTCGGTGGTCAGGGTCACGCCCAGCGCCGGTGCGCCGGCGCGCATCAGCTTGCCGGCGCGTTCGTTGGGGGAGAGCCCGTCCCACTCCGCGCGCGTGCGGTTGAAGGTCAACAGCGGGGAGGTCTCGGTCAGGCCGTAGAGCTGCATGAACTCCCAACCGAGCTCGGTCTCCACGCGTTCGATGGTGCGCGTCGGGGGTGGCGCGCCCGCCACCAGCATCCGCACCCGGTCACGGCCCGGTACCTCGTCCCACTCGCGCGCGGCGTCCAGGATCATGGCCATCACCGCGGGCGCACCGCACAGCAGGGTGACACCGTGATCGCGGACGCGACGCAGGATCTCGTGGCCATCGACCTTGCGCAACAGGATCTGCGGCACGCCCATGGCGGTGGCCGCGAAGGGCATGCCCCAGCCGTTGACGTGGAACAGCGGCAGGGTGTGCAGGTACACGTCACGGTCGCTGACACCGGCGTGCCAGCCGAGCGTCGTGGCGTTCAGCCACAGCGAGCGGTGGGTCAGCTGCACGCCCTTGGGACGGGCGGTGGTCCCGGAGGTGTAGTTGATCGTCGCGGTCGCGGTCTCGTCCGCGGCCCAGGCGGCCGGGGCGACGCCGTCGAGGGAGAGCTGATCGTCGTCACGACCGAACACCAGCGTGCGTGCGACCTCCAGCCCCGCGACGGTGTCCTCGAGCTCGGGGTCCACCAGCAGCACCGACGCCCCGCTGTCGGAGAGGATGTAGCGGATCTCCTCACGGTGCAGCCGGAAGTTGATCGGCACCAGGACCCGACCCGATCCGCTGACCCCGAAGAAGGCCACGATCATCCGGGCGCTGTTCTGCGACAGGATCGCGACGCGCGCACCCACCGCGATGCCGTCGCGGTCGAGCGCGGCCGCCTGCGCGTCGGCGAGCTCGCGCACCTGCCGGTAGGTCAGCGCACCGAGGGAGGCCGCCGGCTGGTCGGGTTCGTCCACCAACCCGATCCGATCGCCGTACGCGGTGACCGCCCGGGCGAGGTGGTCGTTGATCGTGAGCGCAACGTGCATCGTGTCCTCCTGGGGACGGTCGGTCACCGAGCGAGACGGGCTCGCAAGGCCAGGTAGAGCTCGGCGGTCGCGACGGCGTCCGCCCCCGCGTCGTGGGCGTGGTGCGGGGGGAGCCCGAAGGCCGCACGGGCGCCGGCGAGGTCGCGGGGCAGCCGCCTGCCGCTGCCCGTGGCCCGTTCGCGGGCACGGCAGCGACCGATGAGTTCGACGGTGTCGATGATGGCGGGGCCCGGCCATGCGCAGTGCGTCGCGGCACAGGCCCGACGCAGCACCCGGACGTCGAGGGGTGCGTGATGCACCAGCAGCGCATCCGCCGTGGCGATGGCACCCAGCACCACCGGGAGGACCTGCGAGAGGGGTGGGGCGACGGCGACCTCGCTGGGTCGCAGATGGTGGGCGGAGATGCCGTCCTCCGCGGAGCCCACCGCGGGCCGCACCAACGTCGTGGTCAGCTCCCCGATCCGCACCGCTCCGTCGACGATCGGGACCGTGCCGATGGCGATCACCTCGGCGTTGGCGGGGTCGTAGCCCGTGGTCTCCAGATCGAGGGCCAGCAGCCGGTGCGGGTGTTCCCGGCGGCGGAGCAGCCGCCGTCCGCGCACCAGCCCCAGAGACAACCCGGAGGTGTGGCCGAGTGCCGGGCTCACCGCGACACCTCCTCGCCGCCGAGCCGCTGGATCGTGGACTGCTGGGTCCGTCCGACGGCGACGAAGGCCTCCTTGAGGTGACGCCGGCGGGTCGGTGTCAGCTCCTCGAGCACGATCCGGTTGGTTCGTTCCGTGTGCTGGCGCCAGGCACGCTGGTGGGCTTCCAGGCGGAGCTGCTGGAAGAAGCGGAAGGCCTCGGTCAGCTCCTCCGCGGCGTCGAGGGCCAGTCCGCCGTGCTCGACGGCGACCTCGAGGCGGTGGGTGGTCGAGCGCACGGAACTGCCCGCCTCGAAGGCGAGCAACCGACCCAGGGCGATGATCGGGTTGACGCCACCGGCCTTGAGATCGACGGTGCCGTCGGCGGTGCTGCGGACCCGGTGGAACAGCCCGAGGGGCGGCCGTGAAGTGCCCGCCGCAGCGGCCAGCCGTGCGAGCAGGACCCCGTCTCCCCGGTGGCGTCGCACCACCTCGTCGAGCTCGCCGACCTCGAGGCTGCCGGCGACGACGCGGTGGTCGAAGAAGATGCTGGTCTCGTACAGCGCCTGGACGTCAGGGGTGGTGATCCAGCCCGCGAACCGCCGCCGCCAGGTGTCCATCGTTCCGGACCAGTTGGTGGCCATCACCCCGCCGGGGCAGCGGGGCAGCCCCGCCGTGGCCAGGAGCTCGGTCACGTCGGTGGCCAGGGCGTGGAACCACGCCACACCGGCATCATCGGTCGCCTCGTGGACCAGGGCGTGGTCCTGGTCGCTTACCAGGGTCTGCTCACGGCGGGCGTCAGAGCCCAGGGTCAACCAGGCGTAGGCGCAGGGTGCGGGGCCGAGTTCCTCAGTGGCCAGCTGGATCGCCCGGCGCACCAGCACGTCGGAGAGCATGGAGACCGTGCGGGTGACCTCCAGGGGGGAGAGACCTCCACTCAGCAGGCCTGCGACCGTGGCGTGCAGTTGGTCCGGCACCGCAGGGAAGGCGTCCCGGGACGCGGTCGCCAGCTCACGCTGCACGTGGAAGGGGCTGGAGGCATCGGACCGCAGCAGGTCACCGGTGCTGACGATGCCGACCAGCCGCCCGTCGCGTTCGACGCCGAGGTGGTGCATGGAGCGCTCGAGCATGGTCACCCGTGCCTCGGTGATCGAGGTGGACTCCTCCACGCTGAGGATCGGGCTGGAGGCGATGCGTCGGCCGGGTGTCGCCGGACCGTGCCCCTCGGCCAGTACCCGGTCGCGCAGGTCACGGGTGGTCACGATCGCGGGCGGGTCACTCGACAGCACCACCGAACTGACCGCTTCGGAGCGCATGGTGCGTGCGATCTCGCCGACGTCGGCCTCGGCGGGCAGGGTGACCAGCGGGCGACGCACCAGCGTGGTCACGGGCGCCATCGCGGCGGCGACGGGCGCACCGTCGACGTCCGATGGGCGCGAGGTGGCACGCAGTCGGCTCGCCAGCCCCCGGGTGACCTGGGCCGCGAAGTCCGGTGACCGGGTCAGGCGCCGGACGACCTCGGCGGGCAGTCGGTACACGAGGAGGTCGTCGAGGGCGTCGACGTCGAACTCCGGTCGGGCGTCCTCGAGCACAGAGGGCAGCCCGAACCACTCCCCGGCCTCGACGCTCAGGGCCGGGACCCCGTCGCGGGAGAGCAGGGCGGTGCCCTTGCGCACCACGTGCAGGTGCGCGCTCGGCGTGCCGTCGCGGTGCAGGACGCGAGTTCCTGCCGGGACGTAGACCACCTCCATCGCGGCGGCGGCCTCGGCGAAGGCGTCGTCCGCCAGGCGGTCGAAGGGCGGCAGCACGCGGAGGAACGCCTCGGGGCCGAGGACCTCGTGCGCATCACGACCGGCCAACGTCGTCCCTCCGTCGCAGCCGGCCACACCGTAGGGGTCGGATCAGCGCGGCCGAGGGGGTGGCGCCCCTGTGGCGCCCACGGGCCGGTGGGCGGCGCATAGGCTGCGGCGAGCGGTGGGAGGCGCCATGGCGCGCATGGAGATGGGTCCCGGTAGCCCCCGTGGTCCGGAGGAGTTCGACGGGGCCTCGGAGGTGGTCGCCGCTGCGCACACCCAGCGGCGCATCGCCCTGGGCTACGGCCTGGTCTTCGTGCTGGCGACCCTGTCGGTCCCGGTGCTGACCTTGTTCCTGCCGTGGTGGTCGGGTTCACGGCTGCTGGGGGGCATGTCGCCCAGCTTCGTGGTCGTGGCCGGGGGCCTGTACCTGTTCTTCCTCGCCCTCGGTATCGCCGCCGCCACCCTGGCCCGCAGCGTCGAGGATCGCATGCTCGGGACCTCCCCGGACGACGACGGGTCCCCCGGGTGAGCGGAACCGACACCGTCAGCCTGGCCGTCTTCGCGGTGGTCGCGACGGTGGTGTCGGTCGTCGCCTGGCGGCACACCCGCGCGACGACGGTCGACTTCTTCCTCGCCGGCAGGCGAACGGGGATGATCACCAACGCCGGCGCCATCTGCGGCGACTACCTGTCGGCGGCGTCCTTCCTCGGGGTCGCGGGCGCCGTGTACGCGTCGGGGCTGGACGGGGTCTGGTACGCCACCGGGTTCGCCGCGGGGTTCGTCCCGGTGCTGTTGTTCGTGGCGGCACCGCTGCGTCGCCTCGGGACCGTCTCGCTGCCCGACTTCCTCGCCGTCCGGTTCGACTCCCCGCAGGTCCGCATCGCCGCGGTCGTGGCCGTCGAACTGGTGATCCTCAGCTACCTCGTTCCCCAGGCCGTGGGCAGCGGGGTGACCTGGGAGCTGCTGGTGGGCGAGGGCATCGGTGGGTTGTCGCCGTACGCCACCGGGATCGTGGTGTCCACGATCGCCGTCGGCGGGATCGTCGTGATCGGCGGGATGCGGGGCACCACCTGGAACCAGGCCCTGCAGTTCGGGTTCCTCCTGGCCGTGGCCATCTGGTTGGCGGCGTTGCTGTGGGCCGGTGGGTTCTCCTACCCCGCGGCGGTGGAGCAGGCCAGCACCGCGCCGCTCCAGGCGGTGGTGGGCGATCGGCTCGTCGAGGTCCCCAACCAGCTGACCGGTGCGCCTGCGCGTTTCGGGACGCCCGGCGCCAGATACGGGCCCGCCGGCCAGCTGGCGCTGCTCGTCACCCTCGTGCTCGGCACCGCCGGCCTTCCCCATGTGATGAACCGGTACTTCACCGCAGCGACGGGCCGGGCCGCCCGTACCTCCACGGTCTGGGTCCTGGCGCTGGCCGGCACCTTCTACGCGCTGGCGGTGATGCTCGGCACCGCGGCCCGGGTGCTCGTGGCGGGACGCGCCGAGGAGCCGTGGCTCGCCGAGTTGACCGTCGAGGGCGTCCTGCGGGTACCGGAGCACGCGCTGCCCGTGCTCGGTCGCCTGCTGGCGGGCACACCGGGGCTGGCGGTGGTCTCCGCCGCGGCCTTCGCCGCGATGGTCTCCACCATCGGTGGGTTGCTGCTCGCGGCGGCCGCCTCCTTCGGCCACGACGTGGTGGCGCGGATCTGGCGACCCACCGGCGGCCCGCGTGAGGCGGTGCTCGCCGGACGCGCTGCGGTGCTGGTGGTCAGTGCCCTGGCGGCGGCGGTGGCGATCGCCGTCGATCCCGAGCGGTTGCTCGCGAGCTTCCCCTCGGTGATCGCGACCATGGTCACCTGGGCCTTCGCCCTGGCCGGATCCGCCCTGACGCCGGCGGTGCTGCTCGGGATCTGGTGGCGGGATGCGACCGCCCGCGGGGCTGTCGCCGGCATCTGGACCGGCGCGACCACCGCGATCGGTGCCCTGCTGGTGGGGCTGGTGATCGGCGCCAACCCCAGCGACGGGTTGACCGCGGTGCTGCTGGCCCCCGCGATGATCGCCGCACCGATCTCCACGGCGACGATCGTGGTCGTCTCCCGTCTGGACACCGGCCCACCGGTCAGTCCGCGGGTGTGGACCCGGATGCACGGCACCGCCGCCGACCGGCAGGCCGAGCGCATGGCCAGGATCACCCTGCGGGGCCGGGGTTGATGCGCGGCGTCGGGCCCCTGGTGGCCGCTGTGACCGTGCTGTGGGCGGTGGTCGTGCTGGTCAGCCAGGTGCTGGCGGAGCCACCCCTGTCGCCGGTGGCCACCATGGTCGCCGGGGTGGCGCTCACCAACGTCGCGATCCTCGGCTACGCATCGACCCTGCGTGGCCCACGGCAACACCGCGCCCGGCCACGGGCCATCCCCGCGGTGCCCCAGGATCGCACCGACGACGGCGACCGCCCCGTCGGGCTCACCGACGAGGTGGTCGACGCTGCGGTGGACCTGCTGATGCCCCTGCTCGGCGGGGACGCGGTCTCCATCACCGACCGGCATCGGATGCTGGCCTTCGCCGGCCCGGGCCACGACCACCACGCCCGGGGCAGCGCCCTCTACGCCCCGGCCCGCGGCGAGGTGCTCGCCACGGGACGCACGATGACCATCTCTGGGCGTGGCGACGACGTCATCGGGTGTCCGGAACCGGCCTGCCCCCTGCGCTCGGCGGCGATCGCCGCGCTCAGCATCGGCGAGGAGGTGATCGGGTCGGTCACCGTGTACCGCAGCACCGACGACCCACCCGAACCCGACCTCGTCGAGGCAGCCGCCGGCATCCTCTCGCTGCACCTCGCCCTGGCCGAACTGCAGGCCGAGCAGCGGCTCAGCCTCGACTTCGAACTGGACGCGCTGCGCGCCCAGATCAACCCCCACTTCCTGTTCAACACCCTCAACACGATCGCGAGCCGCATCCGGACCGATCCGGAGGATGCCCGGCAACTACTGGTCCGCCTCGCCGACTTCTTCCGCTACGCGATCCGGCAACGGGGACAGTTCGCCGGGTTCTCCGAGGAGTACGCCTTCGTCCGCACCTACGTCACCTTGGAGCAGGCACGCTTCGGCGACCGGCTCCACGTCGAGTACGACATCGACCCGGCGGTGCTCGGGGTCGAGGTCCCCGTGCTGGTCATCCAGCCGCTGATCGAGAACGCGATCAAGCACGGTGCATCGGGCAACGTCGGTCGGACCACCGTGCGCCTGCGGGCCCGGGTGGATCCGCTGTCGCGCACCGTGCGGGTCGTGGTCCGCGACGATGGGGTGGGCATGCCCGCCGACACCCACGCCACGATGCCCGTGGCCCGCGGGCCGCACGAGGACGGCGGGGTGGGGCTGCGCAACATCCGTGCCCGGCTCGGGCTGCTGTTCGGCGATCGCCACACCTTCGAGGTGCACTCGGCGCCCGGCGAGGGCACCACCATCCACCTCGAGGTTCCCATGCGATGATGGGCACATCACCGACCCGGAGGCACCGGTGCCAGCACGTGCGTTGATCGTGGACGACGAGTCGCCGGCCCGTGAGGAGCTGCGTCACCTGCTGACGGGCTTCGACGACGTCGTGGTCGTCGGCGAGGCGACGACGGCGGAGGAGGCCGAGGTCCTGATCGACTCGGTGGCCTACGACCTGGTCTTCCTCGATATCCGCATGCCCGGCATGGGCGGGGTGACCCTCGCCCAGCAGCTCGGACAGCGCCCGGGTGCGCCCGCCGTGGTGTTCACCACCGCCTTCGCCGAGCACGCCGTGGAGGCCTTCGAGCTCGGTGCCACCGACTACCTCGTCAAGCCCTTCGACGCGGGGCGGCTGCGTCGGGCCGTCGACCGGGCGCTGAAGGGCGAGGACGTTCCGAGTCCAGCGGCACGGGAGGAGGGTGCGCAGGTGCGCGCTCCCGCACGGGAACCGGTGCAGGGTGCGGCCGCTGGGCGCATCCCGGTGCACCGTGGGGACCGGATCATCCTCGTTGACGAGGCGCGCATCGCCTTCGCCGAGGCGGCACGGGGCTACGCCTACCTGACGCTGGTCGCCCTGCCGACCGGACATCCCCTGGCCGGCGCCGACCGGTTGCTCACCAGCTACACCCTGGTCGATCTGGCGGAACGCCTGTCGGAGACCTTCGTGCGCACGCACCGGTCCTTCCTGGTGAACATGCGGTTGGTGCGGGAGGTGGTGCCACAGGTCGGCGGCGGGCTCAGCCTGGTGATGGGGGACCGCCAGCGCACCCAGATCCCCGTGGCCCGTCGGCAGGTCGCCGAGGTGCGCCAGCGCCTGGGGGTGTGAGAGCTGTTCACCTGGGTCCCGCACCCCGGCGAACGACGCCACCCGGGGCCACCTCCGCGCCGTCCAGACGCGTAGGCTCCCTGCCCCGACCGAGGAGGAACCCCGGATGACACCGCCTGAGGGCCATCGCAGGGACGGCGACGCACGGGGTGGTGGTGCCGGCAGGGGCGCCCCGGGTGGCCGCAGGGGCGCGCCGGGCGGGGGTGGGCGTGGCGGCGCCACGCCCGGACGGCGCGGTGGACGGGGACAGCCGGGTCCCAGCGAGGACGCCCCCAGCAAGCTCAACGTCCCCGGCACCTCGGGGGAGCCCCTGGGCCGTAACCGGGCGCGCCGCCGTCCCGACGCGCCGCCGCGCACGAAGGTGGCACCGGATCCGCAAGGGCCGCCCCGCCCGCCGCTACCCGAGGATGAGGAGCCCCAGCTGCCCCGTGGGGTCATCAAGGAGATCGAGCGGGTCCTGGGCAAGGGGGCGAAGTCCCGCGACATCGCCCTGTGCCTGAGCATCGCCTCCCAGGCCCTCGACGAGGAGCGTCCGGACGTGGCCGTGCACGTGCTCGGCTGGGCACGCCACCAGGCACCGCGGCTCGCGGTGGTCCGGGAGGCCTACGGCGTCGCCCTGTACCAACAGCAGCGGTGGGCGGAGGCGCTCTCGGAGCTGCAGGCCTACCGGCGCATGACCGACCGCAACGACCAGAACCACGTGATCGCGGACTGCCTGCGCGCCCTGAACCGCGGTCTGGAGCAGGTCGCCTCCGCCGCGGAACCCCTGGTCGTCGACGCCCAGGCACCCGAGGACCGTAGGGCGGAGGCCGTGATCGTCTGGGCGGCCGCACTGGCTGACGACGGGGACACCGGCGCCGGGCGCGCCGTGGTGCGCCGCTTCCTGGAGCGTCCCCGCTCGGGGGACGCCGAGCACGACCTGCGCGTGCGCTACCTCGCCGCTGATCTCGCCGAGGTGGTGGGCGATACCGAGGAGGCCGTGCGCCAACTCGAGCTGATCGCCGCGGTCGACGAGGGCTTCCTCGACGTCGCTGACCGGCTCGAGGGCCTGCGCCACCTCGGCGGCTGAGGCGGGGGGAGCGGGCTGCAGCGCACCCCGGCGGGCACTCAGCCCAGGGGCGTGAGCGCACCGCTGTCACGACGGTGGAGGTAGCGCAGCAGGCCGGCGGCGTTCGCGCCCGTGTCGTTGAGCAGCTGCAGCCGCGGGTCGTCGACCGCGGGCCCGGCGTCGTACACCCCCTCGAAGCGTCGCTGGAGGGTCTCGGTGACGTGCTCGAGCTCGTGGTTGCCCGTCAACCCCCGGCCCCTCGCCTCCGCCAGCGCGGTGTCGGCCACCTCGACCCAGCGGCGGAGCTGGTCACCGGCCTCGGTCAGGACGGCGTCGGCCGGGCTGACGGGGCCGTAGTGGGCGAGGTAGACCCGCCCGGGTCCCCGTTCGCGGTAGCGCTCCAGGGAGGCCAGGGCGGCGTCGAGGTGGAACTCCGGCGGCGGTGTCGCGGGCCGCAGCTGCTCCATGCCCGGCAGCTGGACCCCGACGGAGTCCCCGGCGAACACCGAGCCCGTGTGGGCATCGAACACCCCGAGGTGGTGCTTGGCGTGACCGGGGGTGTGGAGCAGCTCGAGCTCGCGGCCACCACCGAGGTCGAGCTCGTCCCGGTCGGCGATGCTGACCAGCCGTTCCGGCGGCACGGGGGTGCAGGCCCCGTAGACCCGGTCGAACAGGGGGCCGTAGACCCGGGCCGAGGAGGCGTTGAGCCGCTCGGGGTCGGCCAGGTGACGTGCGCCGTGCTCGGAGACCACCACCTTCGCCCGGGGGAAGGCGGCCGCCACGTCGCCCGCACCACCGGCGTGATCGAGGTGGATGTGGGTGAGCACGAGGTAGGCGAGGTCGTCGGGGCCGAGCCCCAGCGACCCGAGCCCGTCGAGCACCGCCTGGATCGTCAGCGCGGGGCCGCACTCGATCAGTGCCGGCCGCGGCGCGTCGATCAGGTAGCCCGCGGTCACCTCGGTCATGCCGGCGGTGAGGGTGTCGATGGCCACGATGCCGTCGTCGTGGCGGGTGATGGGTGTGGCGGCGGGGGTGCCGTCGCCGTGGTCGGTGCGGTCGGACGCCATGCCGGTGCCTCCTGGTCGGATGCCCTGTCAGGTGCCTTCGGTCATGTCGGGGTCGTCCTCGTCCTCCTCCTCGGTGGGATCGTCCTCGGAGGGCAGGTGCTCACCGGGCAGTGCCACGTGCAGGACGGCCTGGCCGGGCTGGACCAGGGGCAGGGTGGTCGCCCCGATCACGTAGCCCTCCTCCTCGGCGTCGATGCTGGCGCGCTCCGCCCCGCCCATGGGGCTGGAGGTGGTCCACAGGGGCTGTCCCGCCTGGACGCGGTCACCCGGCTCGACGTGGAGTTCGAGGACGCCGCCGCGCGCGGCGCGCAGCCAGCGGGAGGCGTCAAGGACCATCGGCTCGGCGGCGGCCGGTTCCGGTGCGTGGTCGATCATCTCCATCCGCGCCAGCACGCGCTGGATCCCCCTGAGTGCCACGTCGATGGCATCGGCATCGAAGCGCAGGGGCTGGCCACCCTCGTAGGTCAGCACGGGGACGTCCTGCTCGAGGGCGACGGCGCGCAGGGATCCCGGGCGCAGCTTCGCGCGCATCACGAAGGGCGCGCCGAAGGTGGTCGCCAGCGGCAGTGCCCGTGGATCCTCAGCGATGCGGACCTGGGGGACGTTGGTGCGGTGGTTCGCGGCGGTGTGCAGGTCGATGCCGGCGTCGCTACCGGTGATGACCTCCTCGGTCAGCAGCCGGGCGATCCGTGCGGCCATCGAGCCGCTGTGGGAGCCGGGGAAGGAGCGGTTCAGATCGCGGCGGTCGGGCAGGTACCGGGAGCCGAACTGCACGCCCAGGACGTTGACGATCGGCACGACCACCAGGGAGCCCGCCACCCCCAGGGGATCGACGGCGTCCAGCAGTCGCCGGCAGGTCTCGATGCCGTTGAGCTCGTCGCCGTGGACCGCGGCGGTGACGAACACCCGGGGGCCGTCCTCGATGCCGTTGATCACCGCCATCGGCAGGGTGGTGCGGTCGCCGGTGTAGGACTCCGAGGCCAGGGGTGCGAGGTCGCGACGTTCGCCGGGCTCCACGACCACGCCGGCGACGCTGATCGGGCCGCCGGTCATCGCCGACGCCGCCGTGGCCGCGTCGTGGCGACGTAGCCGTGGGCGGGGTC
This sequence comes from Nitriliruptoraceae bacterium, assembly GCA_007117945.1. Lineage (GTDB taxonomy): Bacteria > Actinomycetota > Nitriliruptoria > Nitriliruptorales > Nitriliruptoraceae > T1Sed10-7. The sequence goes on from SKTN01000390.1 coordinate 14,995, forward strand.
CACCAGGCACCGCCCCTCCATGGTGAGCCGGCCGAGGAGCATGCGGAAGTTCATCCCGGAGCGGTCGGTCAGGGTGATGTCCGCCTCCACGTCCACCGGTCCGCACACGATCCGGGTGCGCACCACGGGGCGGACCTCGGCGCGCGCGCCCGTGTCCCGCACGCGGCGGTGGCCGATGATGGGGGCCTCCACCTCGTGGTGCTCGGGAGCGCGCTTGGTGCCGAGCACCACGTCGAAGCGCACGATGGGGACCTGCTGGCCGGTCTCGGGATCGACGTGCTCGCCGAGCTCGGCGAGTTCGGTGACGTGCAGCGCGCTGGAACGGGCGCCGGTGTCCAGCTTGGCGCGCAGGTCCAAGCCCCACTCCGGCAGCGAGACGTACTCCTTCCACCCCAGGACGGGCGGCTGCGGTGGGCTCGGCACGATCGGTGGCACTCCTGGTGGCGTGCCGGCAGCCTAGGGGAGGCGTGCAGGCCGACCGGGGGAGCCCGTGCACACGGGTGCCGGGGGCGTGCTCACCGGTGCCGGCGTCCGCGGCGCGGGGTGTGGAAGGGGTCGCGGTGGTGGCGGCTGCGCCAGGCGTCGAGCACCAGCAGGAGCACGATGCCCGCAAGGAACCCCCCGATGTGGGCCTGGTAGGCGATCTGGTCACCACCGGGGGTGTCGGGGGTCGCGAACTGGAGGAGGAACCAGGCACCGAGCAGCAGCCATGCGGGTAGCACCACCACGGCGAAGAACACCAGCCACCGCACGATCCGCACCCCGGGCAGGACCAGGGCGACGAGGTAGAGGGGGAAGGGTGCGATCGCCAGGACCCGCGCCCGGGGGTAGAGGATCAGGTAGGCGCCCAGCACGGCCGAGACCGCCCCGGAGAAGCCGATCAGGGGGGCGGTGGAGTCGGGCCGCACCGCGACGTAGGCCAGGGTGGCGGCCACGGCCCCGACGGTGGTGAACAGCAGGAACCGCGCGTGACCGAGGCGGTCCTCGACGTTGTTGCCGAAGACGACGAGGTAGAGCAGGTTGCCGAGCAGGTGACCGAGGCTGCCATGGAGGAACAGCGAGGTGAACAGCGACAGCGGCACGTTCTTGTCGGGGGCGTCCGCGGCGCACTCGCCGAGCAGCTGCTCGAGCGCACCGGGTGGCAGCGGGGTGAGGGTCGTCAGCTCCTGGGGGATCGCGCCGAACCGGTAGACCAGGTGCAGCTCCGCGCAGCCCGTGGCGGGGAACTGGACCAGCAGGAACACCCCGAGGTTGGCCAGCACCAGCAGCCACAGCAGGACCGGTCGCCGCCGGACCGGGTTGCTGTCGCCGATCGGCAGGACCACCTCGGTGCCTCCTCACTGGCGGCGCGAGGTCGCCGCCCGGTGCGTGGTCACAGGACGGCCCGCAGGCGGATCAGGTCCGCCATGGAGGCGTCGAGGCGCAGGCGGTTGGACGCCAGCGCCCGGGAGAAGGGCAGCTCGCCGTTGGCGATGGCCATCAGGTCGTCGGAGTGCACGCTGATGCGGATGTCGGGACGCCGAGGTGGCATGTCGTCCAGGAGGTGGAGGTCACCGCGCCGCCACTCGGCGTGGCGCACCAGGTCGAGGTCGGGGCAGCTCGCCTCGATGGTGCGGCGCGACGGCAGCATCGCGCGCGTGGTGTCGTCGACGTCACCGAGCCGGGAGAGGAGCTGGATCAGGACCTCCTCGACCTGATCGATGCTCGCCATGGTGTCCCTGCTCCGATGTCGTACGCGCCGACCGCGCGGCGGTGACGCTACCAGCAGGCCGCACGTGGCTCCGGCCGCCGATGTGGGGCTGCCGCTGTTGCCGTGCCGGCCGACGCGAGGGGACGGTGGTCGGCAGTGCTGTCCGTGGCGCACCGTCATCGCTAGTCTCCGGCCACGACTACATGTGTGGGGAGGGTGCCGTGAACTCTGCAGTCCAGCGCTACATCGACGCCGCGTCGGGTCTCACCGAGCTGACCCGGTCGAAGGCCGAGCAGATCGTCAAGCAGTTGGTCCGCTCCGGCGAGGCGGCCGGTGACCAGGTCGGCGAACTCGTCGAGGACCTCGTCGAGCGCCAGCGTCAGAACCGGGAGGCGATGTCCAGCCTGGTGCGCAACGAGACGGCCAAGGCCGTGCGCTCCATGGGCCTGGCGACCAACGAGGAGGTCGAGCGCCTCCAGAAGCAGGTCGCCGACCTCAAGCGGGAGGTCCAGCACCTCGAGCGCGCGGGCGGTGCCGCGTCGGCCAGCAGCACCGCGGCGAAGAGGACGGGGACGAAGAAGACCGCCGCCAAGAAGGCCACGAAGAAGGCCACGGCCAAGAAGGCGACAGCGAAGAAGACCGCCGCCAAGAAGGCCACGAAGAAGGCCACGAAGAAGGCCACG
>SKTN01000429.1 GCA_007117945.1 Nitriliruptoraceae bacterium
ACTGGGTCAGCGAGTTCGGTGGCCCGGCGTGGACCTTCGATGGATCGACCGGCCAGTACTACCTCCACCTCTACCTGCAGCGCCAGCCCGCCCTGAACTGGCGCCACCCTGCGGTGCGCCGGGGGATGCTCGACGTGATGCGCTTCTGGCTCGACCGCGGCGTGGACGGCTTCCGTATCGATGCGGTGGAACACCTCGTCGTCGACGACCGGTTCCGGGACAACCCGCCCGACCCGGCCGCGACCCCGCAGCTGGGACCGGCCCGGCAGTTCCTCCGTCACCACACGACCCACCAGCCCGAGGTGCTGGACATCGCCCGCGAGATGCGGGCCGTGGCCGACGCCTACGGCGACGACCGGGTGCTGATCGGTGAGGCGTACGGCACGCTCGAGCAGGTGATGGCCTACTACGGTGAGCACGGTGACGGGTTCCAACTGCCCTTCAACTTCCAGCTGATCGGCGCCGACTGGCAGCCGCGCCGGCTGGCCTCGATGGTCGAGGACTACGAAGCGGCGCTACCCGAGGGGGCATGGCCGAACTGGGTGTTGGGCAACCACGACCGCTCCCGGATCGCGAGCCGCGTCGGGCCGGCACAGGCCCGGGTCGCCGCCATGCTGCTGCTGACCCTGCGCGGCACCCCGACGATCTACCAGGGCGACGAGCTCGCCATGACCGATGTGGCGATCCCGCCCGAGGCCGTCCAGGACCCCTGGGAGCGGCAGGTCCCCGGTCTCGGGCTCGGCCGTGACCCCGTCCGCACCCCGATCCCCTGGGATGACCGCCCCCAGGGCGGGTTCTCCACCACCACCCCGTGGCTGCCGCGGGGCACCGACACCCCGAGCGCCGCCGCCCAGGCCGCCGACACCACCTCGATGCTGGCCCTGCACCGACGCCTCCTCGACCTGCGCCGGCAGGAACCGGCCTTGGGCGTCGGCGCGTACCGGACGGTCCGGGCCGACGACGCCGTGTACATCTACGAGCGCCACCGGGACGGCCGTCACCTGAGGGTGGTGCTCAACCTCACGGGCGAGGAGCAACCCCTCGAGGTGGCCGGCGAAACGCTCGTGACCACCCACCTCGACGACCCGCCCGCTGGCCTGCTCCGGGCCGACGAAGGCCGCGTCATCCGCACCGCCTGAGCGCCATCCTCCCCCCGGTCGCGCGGCAGGGCAGGGCTTGCCCGCAGGGTCCGGCCGCGCTCACTCGGATACCGGGTTGGCCGGCAGGACGACCTCGAAGCTGCTGCCCCGACCCGCCTCGCTCGCCACCTCGATGGTGCCACCATGTGCCTCGACGATCGACCGGCAGATCGCCAGTCCGAGACCCGCGCTCGGCTCCCCGTCCGTACCTCCCGCGCCGGAACGGACGAAGGGTTCGAACAGGTGCGGCAGCAACTGCACGTCGATGCCGATGCCCTGGTCCTCGACCCCGATCCGCACCGAGGTGTCATCGCAGGAGCACCACACGGTGATCGTCGCGCCGGTACCGGGCACGGTGTACTTGGTCGCGTTGGAGAGCAGGTTGTCGAGGACCTGCGCCATCCGGTAGCGGTCGAGCGTCGCGGAGACCGGCCCGTCGGGCGCCGCCAGTTCGATGAGGATGCCCTTGCGGTCCGCGGCTGCGGCCTGGGTGGCGACGATCTCCTCGAGCAGGGCGTGGAGGTCGACGTCCTCGAGAGCCAGCTCGAACCGCCCACGTTGGATGACCGCCAACTCCAGCAGGTCGTCCACCAACTGCAGCATCCGTTGCGCCTGTGCATCGATGCGACGCAGGAGCAGCTCGTCCTGTGCCGCCAACGTCACGGCGAGCCGGTGTTGCAGGGTCTTGCTGAACCCACTGATGGTGCTCAGGGGGTTCCGCAGGTCGTGGGCCACCATCGTGAGGAGATCGTCCTTGCGATCGTTGGCCGCGCGCAGCAGCGCTTCCTGCTGCGCGAGCTCGCGGTGCAGCGTCATCAACTCGTTGCCGGCCTCGGTGACCGCGATCAGGTCCAGCGCCTCCGCGCTCGGCACCTGCCGGCCGTTGGTCGGGTGGTCCGTGCCGCTCATCGCGCACCCACGATCTCGCCTGCGAGCTGCACCGCTGCCCCGGCGTCGGGCGCCGTGCCGTCGGCACCGATCTGTTCCCACAGGCCCGGGGCCTGCACGAAGGGTTGGCCCCCGGCGAGGATGGTCAGGTCGGGGCATCGTTGGCGGCAGCGCGCGATCAGCTCCCCGGCCATCGGCACCCGCGTGGGCAGGGTCACCGACACGCCCAGCACGTCAGGCTGCTCCCGCTCGACGATGTCGACGATCGCGGCGGTGGTCGGGACGTTGGCACCGAGGAAGTGGGTGTCCCACCCGTCGAGCTCGAACAGGTCGGCCACCATCCGGGCCCCGAGCTCGTGCAGTTCGCCACCGACGGCGGCGACCACGATGCTGCGGCCGTTGCGTGGGGCGGCGAACGTCCGGGGGTAGAGCCGCGCCATGGCCAGCTGGGTCGTGGCGGTCACCAGGTGTTCCTGTCCGACCGTGGCCTCGCCGACCTCCCACAGCCGCCCGACCTCACGGAGGACCGGGGCGAAGACCTCGAGGTAGAGCTCCGCGATCCCCACATCCGCATCGCCGTCCTGGGCGAGCAGCGCCAACGCACGACGCCGATCACGACCGAGGAGTGCCTCCAGGTACGCCGCCGCCAACACGTCGTACGAACGTGTGCCCGAACCGGGGGGACCCATGCGAACCACGATAACAAGCGACCCACTGGTGCCCAAGCCCCTCTCGCGGCTGGCGGTGGCCCGGCAGTGCCTAGCGCAGCGATGGCGCAGCGCTGGCCACCACCGGTGAGCGGGCCGACCCACCGCCGTAGCGCACCGCCAGCACGACCGCGGCGGTGACCCACGCGGCGGCGAGCACACCCTGGGCGATGAACAACACCTCGGGATCCGTGGCGGCCTGTCCACCCACCACGAACAGCCCGGTGGAGGCGTTGAAGCTCGCGTGCAGCGCGATGGCGATGAGCACGCTGCGGCGTGATCGGTTCCACAACACCGCGATGACCACCGAAAGGCCCACCAAGGTGGGCACGTAGAGGTACACGACGATGTGCTCGTAGGCGCCGTACAACCCGAGCAGCGGCGCATGCCACAGCGCCCAGACGACCCCGACCACGACCGCCGCGACCAGCGGCGAGGTGCGCTCCTGGAGGGCGGGTTGCAGCCAGCCACGCCAACCGAACTCCTCCTGTCCGCCGCCCACCAGCGCCACGACCACGAACACCACCGCGAACTCCACCACCCCCACGGGCAGCTCCCCGAGGGACAGCGGTGTGCCGGTCGCCGCGGCGACGCCCAACTGGAGGGCGACCACCGCCACGGGAGCACCCACCGCCACGGCGTAGCGGCGCACGGGAAGACGGAACACCGCGATCTCCCGCAGCCACGACCACACACCGCGCCCCCCGAGGCGCACGAGCACCGCGGCTGCCAGGGCAGGGCCGAACCCGCCGAGGACCAGGGTCCACTGCCCCGCGTCCGGATCCGCGAGCAGTACCGGGATCCACAGCCCCCAGGACAGGGCGAAGCTCAGCGCCACGAAGCCACACGACCGACCGAGGCTGGTGCGCCCGGGCACGAGGGGCGGAGCCACGGCTTCGTCGGTCCTGGCAGCGGCCACGGTGTCACCGATCCGACCTCGACGTCGCAGCGACGTCGACGGACAGCATCGCACACCCACGAAATGACCCATCCGGGTCAGGCCCCGGCGGGCGACGCCAGCCCAGGTCGCTCAGCCAGATCGCTCTGCACAGCTCGCTCTGGCCCGTGCGCGCCGTGCGGTCACGTCACCAGGTCGCGGCGACGGAAGGCGGCCACACCGATGGCGGTCAGCCCCGCGGCGACCGCCAGCAGCACCAGCAGCGGCAGCCACTCGAGCTCCTCGGCCGGGACCGCCGGGACGTGGGTGAAGGGCGAGATGTTCAGCACCCACTGCGGGAGCTCGAACAGCGCGCCGAGCTGCCCCATGACCAGGCTCACCCCCAGCGCGCTCCACCCGATGGCCACGGCCCGGCGCGGCAGCAACCCCACCGCTGCCACCACCAACCCGGCCAGAGCGAGCACGGCCGGGACGCCGACCACGGCGGCCAGCACCCAGTCGCCGAACCGGCTGCCCCACTCCCCCGTCACCAGCCCGTAGGCCATGCCGCCGACCAGCCCGATCGCCACCAGCATCCCCACGGTTGCCACCACCACGACGACGAGGTGGCTGGCCATCCACCGTGTACGGGCCACCGCGGTCGACAGCAGCGGCTCGGCACGGCCGGTCAGCTCCTCGCTGCGCAGGCGCAGGACGCCCTGGACGGCGAAGCCGGCCACCGCCACCGCCAGCAACCCCATCATGAACACGGTGAAGAGGTCGACCAGCGCATCGCTGCCCCCGAGCGCGGCGAACAGCTCCGCCAGCTCGTCGCTGGTCTCCAGGAAGGCGTCCACCTCCTCGCCGATGGCGCCGAAGACCCCCGCGGTGATCAGCAGCCCCGCCGACCACCCGGCTACCGATCCGCGCTGCAGGCGCCACGCCAACCCGACCGGCGAGCGCAAGCCCGCAGAGGCGGTCGCCGGTCCCGCGCGCACGGGGCGCATCCCGACACCGAGGTCGCGGTGGCGCGTCAGTGTGAAGGCGATCGTCACCGTGGCCAGGACCAGCACCGCGAACAGGACCAGCACCCACCAGCGGTCGCCGGCGAAGGCGCGGCCCTGCTGCCCCCACCCGATGGGGGAGAGCCAGGACGGCCAGGCGCTGATGACCTCGACGCCGCTCGGTGCCACCTCACCCAAGCCGTCACCGACCGCGCGCAGGAAGTAGGCCAGACCGATCAGGGCACCCGCCATACCGTTCGCCCCCCGGGAACTCCCGGAGATCTGGGCGGTGATCGCGGCGACGCCGGCGAAACTCCAGCCGACGCCGAGCAGCAGCAGGCCAGCGAGCACCGAGCCGGCGACGGGAAGGTCGTAGGCGAGCAGGATCACGATGGTCCCTGCCCCGACCACCAGGTTGGCCGCGAAGGTGAGCAGGAGCGCGGCGGTCAGGGGTGCGTGGCGGCCCACGATCGCCGAGCCGACCAGCTCGGCGCGACCGGTCTCCTCCTCCAGCCGGGTGTGGCGGACGATCGCCTGGACGCTCATGATCGCGACCAGCACCGCGAACATGCCGAAGGTCTCGGTCATCAGGATCGCACCGAGGGCGGTCCCGAAGATCGGCCCCTCGAAGGCACGTGCGACCACGCTCGGCGCGACGGTCACCGCGTACTGGACGCGGTCCGCCTCGGTGTCGTAGAGGCCGACGATGCTGGCGACGCTGGC
>SKTN01000015.1 GCA_007117945.1 Nitriliruptoraceae bacterium
CCCCCTCCGACGCCCTCAGAGGTTGTGACCATGGCAGACACCCCACAGATCTCCCTCACCCCGGCGGGTGCGCCGGCCCAGGCCACCGCACCCAACGGTGACCCCGAGCTCGCCGAGGAGGTCCACGAGACCATCATCATCGGCTCCGGCCCCGCCGGGTTGACCGCGGCGATCTACGCCGCGCGGGCCAGCCTCGCCCCGATCCTGATCGAGGGCGTGCTCGACGGTGGCCCCACGGGTGGCCAGCTCACCCTGACCACGGACGTGGAGAACTTCCCCGGCTTCGCCGACGGGGTGATGGGCCCGGAACTGATCCAGAACATGCGCGACCAGGCGGCCCGGTTCGGTACCCGCTTCATCACCGAGGACGTCACCTCGGTGGACCTCACCGCCGACCCGAAGACGCTCACCACGGCCTCCGGACTGCAGCTGCGGGCCCGCTCGCTGATCATCGCCACCGGTGCCAAGCCGCGCCGCCTCGAGGTCCCCGGTGAGGATGAGCTGTGGGGCTCGGGCGTCTCCGCCTGCGCCACCTGCGACGGCTTCTTCTTCCGCGACAAGCACGTCATCGTCGTCGGCGGTGGGGACTCGGCCATGGAGGAGGCGATGTTCCTGACCAAGTTCGCCTCCAAGGTGACCGTCGTCCACCGCCGTGATCAGCTCCGTGCCTCGGTCATCATGCAGGAGCGCGCCTTCGCCAACGAGCGCGTCGAGTTCGCCTTCAACGCGACCGTCTCGGAGATCACCGGCGACGGTGGGCTCATGAACGGCGTCGTGCTCACCGACACCGTCACCGGCGAGCAGCGCACCCTCGCCGCCGACGGGTTGTTCCTGGCCATCGGTCACATCCCCAACACGTGGTTGTTCGACGACGTCCTCGAGACCGACGAGGAGGGCTACCTCGTCGTCGATGAGCCCTCCACCGCCACCAACACCCCCGGGGTGTTCGCCTGCGGCGACGTGATGGACCACACCTACCGCCAGGCCGTCACCGCGGCCGGCACCGGCTGCCGTGCAGCGATGGACGCCGAACGCTGGCTGGCCGGTGGCGGCGGGGTGACCGCGGTGGCACCGGCGGTCGAGCCCGCCACGGTCGGCAGCTGAGCGGTCGGCCCCCGGGCGCTCACCACCGGGTGAGCGCCACGCGTGCGACGCGTTGTACGGTTGAGAGGACGCAGGCGACCGGTCGACCCCGCCCGGTCCCGACACAGGAGTTCGAGCATGGGAGCAACCCCCGTCAGCACCGCCGAGTGGACCACCGAGGTCATCGAGTCGGACAAGCCGGTGCTCGTCGACTTCTGGGCCGAGTGGTGCGGCCCCTGCAAGATGGTGTCGCCCATCGTGGACGAGATCGCCGACGAGCGTTCTGACCAGCTGAAGGTCGTCAAGCTCAACGTCGACGAGAACCCGGACACCGCCCGGGAGTACGGGATCATGTCGATCCCCACCCTGCTGGTGTTCAAGGGCGGCAAGCCCGACAAGCGGATCGTCGGGGCCAAGGGCAAGGCTGCCCTGCTCAAGGACCTCAACGACTACGTCAGCTGACACCCGCGGCACCCCGTCCCCACCTGTCCGCCGCGTAGGCTCGCCGCGTGGATCTGATCCGGTTGGGCAGCATCGGGCCCGAGGTGGAGGACGTACAACGTCGCCTCGGGGCGCTCGGCCTGCCCTGTGACGGTGAGCGCGCGATGTTCGACGCGGCCACGGAGGCCGCGCTGCGGACCTTCCAGCAGCGCCGCGGTCTGGTGGCTGACGGCATCGTCGGACCGGAGACCTGGCAGGCCCTGGTGGGGGCCTCCTTCACCCTCGGCGACCGGCTGCTGTACGTCACCCGTCCGATGCTCCACGGCGATGACGTCCGTGAGCTCCAGCGCCGCCTCAACCGGCTCGGGTTCGACGCGGGCCACGACGACGGGCTGTTCGGGCCCCTGACCGTGGACGCGGTCCGCGAGTTCCAGCTCAACGCCGGGATCCTGGTCGACGGCATCGCGGGACGGGAGACGATCGACCATCTCCTCCGCCTGCACCGCTCGCACCAGGAGGCACCCGCCGCCGCCGTCCGGGAGCGCGAGGCGCTGCGGCGCCCCCAACGTCGGGCGATCGCCGGGGCACGCCTGCTGGTCGATCCCGGCCACAGCGTCGAGGATCCCGGGCTCCGCGGCCCCGACGGCACCCTGGAACACGAGGTCACCTGGGCGATCGCCGCGGCCCTGCAGGGTCGGCTCGCGGCGCTGGGTGCACACGTGGTGCTCAGCCGTGGCCCGGGCACCTGCCCCACACCCTCCGAGCGGGCACAGCAGGCCAACGCGGAGGACGTGGAGCTGATCGTCTCGATCCACTGCAACGGCGTGCGCTCCGCCGCCGGACGCGGTGCAGCCGCCTACCACTTCGGTACCGAGGCCCAGATCTCCGACCGGGGACAGCGCCTGGCCCAGCTGTGCCTCGACGCCGTGCTGGCCGCGACGGGCACCGTCGACTGCCGCGTCCATCCGGCCACCCTGTCGATCCTGAGGGAGTCACGCGCCCCCGCGGTGGTCATCGAACCCGGCTTCCTGACCCACCCGGAGGAGGGCCGGTCCCTGTGTGATCCGGCCTACCAGCAGCGCATCGCCGGTGCCCTGACCGAGGCCATCATCCACTACCTGCTGGGCGACGCTGCGCTCACGGGCTGAGGCGCCGCGGACCTCAGCGACGCCGGACCTGCGGGTCGGGCGGGGTCACGATGCCACGGGGTCGTCGACACGCGGCCGGGACAGCACGGCGAAGCGCAGGTGGATCACCCCCAGGCCGATCCCCACACCGAGCCCACCCGCCACGAAGGCCAGGGCCGGCCCTGCGGTGTCCACGGCGAAGCCCGCGGTGGTCGTGCCGAGCGCCACGCCGAACACCACGGAGGACTGGACCCAGGACTGCGCCTCGGTCTGGGTCCCCCGGATCGCCAGGTCGTCCAGGAGTTGGAAGGCGCAGATCGTCGTCGGGGCGAGGAAGACCCCCGCCAGGAACAAGCCGAAGGCGAACAGGCGCAGGTCGGCCACGGCCAGCGGCAGCAGCAGCATCCCCACCGTCAACCCGGCCGCGAAGAACCGCAGGCGCGCGGGCAGGGTCCCGGGCCACATCCGTCCACCGTAGATGATGCCGCTGAGCAGGCTGCCCGTCGCCAGGGTGGCGATCAACCGGCCGGCGGCCGATCGGTCACCGGAGAACTCGGCGACGGCGGGGACGGTGATGTCGAGCACCCCGAAGGCGATGGCCGCCATCCCGATGGCCAGGACGATCACCCGCACACCTCCGGCGTGGAGCGCACCGCCGGCGGGCCTGCGACCCTCGCGGGGCGGCATCGCCCGTGCGGCTCCCGTGGTGCTGTAGCCCAGGCCGCCGACGGCCGCCGCGATCCCGGCCAGCACCACCGACCAGCCCGCGGTGGAGGCATCGGCGATGGCGACCGCCACGAGGGGGCCCACCACGAAGCCCAGTTCCACGGAGATCGAGGACAGGGCGAAGGCGGTCTCGCGCAGCTGACCCGAGGGGAACAGCCGCGACAGCAGGACGCGCGAGGCCGCGGTCACCGGTGGGTAGAAGGCCCCCGTACACAGGGCCGTGACCACCAGCAGGGGCACCGCGCTCCCGCCCGCGACCGCCAGGGTGATCGCCACCGTGCCGCCGAGGTAGAGCAGGGCGTCGGGGACCAGGATCCGGACCTGGCCGTAGCGGTCCACCAGGCGCCCCTGGAACGGGGACGCCAACCCCACCCCCAGCTGGTGACCGGCACTCACCATCCCGGCGGCGGCGTAGCTGTAGCCGTGCTCCCTGAGCAGCAGCACCAGGGCGAGGATCATCATCCCCGGCGTCAGCCGCGACACCATCGAGCTCAGCAGGGGCCACCGGGCGTCACGGTGGCCGAACAGCTCGAGGTAGGCACGCACGGGGCAGGATCCCACGGGTCAGCGGGTCGGCGGAGGCCTCCGAACGAGCGTCTCGACGTCGAGAGACCGGAGGGTTCAGGCTACCGTCCACCCTGCTGGTGGGCCGCGGGGACCCGTGCCGGCCGCGGCAGGTGCGCGAGCACCTCGTCGAGGGCGTGCTCCAGGGACCCCGCCCACCGCGTGAGGCGACGGACGTCGAGGTGCAGCAGCGGGACCCGGGGGTGCTCGCGGTGGACCGCGAACCCCTCGTGGAGGAGCCAGGTCGCCGGCAGCAGGCACGTCCGGTCCCGGAAGCGGCGGTCGCCGTAGGCCTCCAGGGCGGGCCGGTCCTGTCGCAGGGTCTCGCGCAGGGCGGCGTGGAGCAGCAGGCGACCGAGCCCGTGCCCCCGGTAGACGTCGTCCACCCACACCGTGGCCAGCAGCATCGCGCCGGGCGAGGCACGGGGCGCCGCGCCACCCCGGGGGGCGTAGCGCTCAGCGGGGGCGAACAGCGCGAAGGCCGCGGTGTGGAGCCGCTCGCGACCGGTAGCCGGGTCGAGGGTCACCTCGATGCGCGCACCGGGGGGACCGTCCTCGTGGACGCGGGCGCTGACCCAGGCCCGCTTGCGTTCCCGGGCCGGACGGGCCGCCTCCTCGGGGCTGACCGTCGGCGCGAGGCCACCGAGCACCGTGGGCGACCGCGGCTGGGGGCAGGGCCCGCCCAGCTCCCAGTAGACGCAGTCCGCGCACCGACCGGGGAGTCGGTCCACGTCCTCCCCCGTCAGTGGGACCGGACGGCGCCGCACGCGGTCACCCCCTGCTGCGGTGCGGCCCGTCGTCGCGGGGCAGCACCAGCCCGACGACGGCACCGACAGCCGCACCGATGGCGAAGCCCAGCAGCACCCGTTTCCAGCCTCCTGGAACGACCTGCCGCGCGCGGTCGCCCCTCGAGGCGTCGTGGTCACCGGTCCCGGTAGGCATGTCAGGCTCCGCTGCCGACGGCTCGACAGGCCGTGCGCGCGCCCTCCCGGTGCCGTCGGATCGTGGTCGGTCGCTACGATCGAGCGTAGCGGTGCTGCCCGGACCGGACCCGGCTCGGCACACACCATGATCCCCGCCGTCTGGAGATCCGCGTGCGGCTCGACACCGACCCCTACCTCTCCCGGTACGCCACCCGGGTCACGGGGATGAGCGCCTCGGAGATCCGTGCGCTGTTCGCCGTGGCGTCCCGGCCTGAGGTGGTGTCCTTCGCAGGTGGCATGCCCGCCACCGACGCCCTCGACATGGAGGCCGTTGAGGCCGTGGTCAGCGGCGTCATCCGTGACTCTGGTGCGCTGGCGTTGCAGTACGGCGGCGGCCAGGGCCGGGCGGAGCTGCGGGAGCACCTCGTCGAGGTCATGCACCACGAGGGCGTC
>SKTN01000402.1 GCA_007117945.1 Nitriliruptoraceae bacterium
GATCCCGCACACCTGGAGTTACTGCGGTTGGTCGACCGACCGCAGGCTGCGATCTTGGTCCCGCCGTGACCGGGGAGCCGAGGCCTAGGTTTCGCTGCGACGGGGCGGGGAGCCCCCGATCCTGGATGCCCGACCAGCGAGTGACCTCGCAACTCGTCGGCACGACACATGAGCAAGAGGAGGACAGGCATGCAACGAGCCGCAGTCCCGCAGCGTCTGCCGGCAGGGGTCGGTTGGCGCACCTTCGGTTCGACCCTGATCGTCGCGATGGCCCTGCTGGCGGCCCTACTGCCGCCATCTGCTGCCGACGCTGGCGACGGCGTGGTCGAGGTGAGGTTGTTCGCGACCAACGACTTCCACGGCCGTCTGCTGCCGCCCAGCGGGAACCTCGGTGGTGCGGCGTACCTGGCGACCCATCTGGCTGAGGCGAGGGCAGGTCACGACTACACCCTGCACGTCGATGCTGGCGACACCGTCGGTGCGACCCCGGTGCTGTCGAACCTGTTCTTCGATGATCCCAGCGTCGAGGCGATGAACCTCATGGGGCTCGACATCCAGACGGTCGGCAACCACGAGTTCGACCGCGGGCAGAGTGACGTCCTCAGGCGACGGGACGGTGGCTGCTTCGGTGGGGACTGCGACTATCGGGGCGGGGAGCCGTTCCTGGGGCAGGAGTTCACCACGCTGTCCAGCAACGTGATCGTCACCGAGACCGGAGAGGCGCTCACCCTGGATCGCGACATCATCAGCTTCTCCTGGGCGCCGAGCGATCGGAGCGAGTGCCTGCGCAACGGGTGGCGGGGCTTCCCGGAGATGAACTTCCGCAACCAGGGGCAGTGCGTCAGCTACGTCGCCAGTGCGGGCCGCGCGGGGGGACGGGGCGCTTCCGTCACCCCAGTGGGCGGCGTCGACATCGGCTTCATCGGGGTGACGACCGTCAACACCCCGAACGTCGTCAGCCCGACCGGCATCCAGGGTCTGACCTTCCAGAGCGAGGCCGAGGCGGTCAACCGTGAGGCGGCCCTGCTGGCGTCGGAGGGAGCCGACATCATCGTGGTGCTGATGCACGAGGGCGGTCGCCAGGACGTTGCCAACCCCGACCCGAACGGCTGCGAGAACTTCAGTGGTGCGTCGGCCACCATCATCCCGCAGTTCAGCGACGCGGTCGATGTCGTGGTCGAGGGGCACACCCACCAGTCCTACGTGTGCGACTTCGAGGACGGCCCACTGGTCACCCAGGCCTTCGAGTACGGCAAGCGCTACACCGAGATCACGCTCGGGTTCGACAGCACCAGCGGCTCGCTCGCCTCACGCGAGGCGGTGAACCACGACGTCACCCGGGACGTGACCCCGGACCCGCGGATCGAGGACCTGATCGCCAGGTACCAGGCGCTCGCCGGTCCGGCGCTACGTGAGGTCGTCGGCACTTCCGAGGTCGCTATCCCGCGCACCGGTCGCAGCGCCGAGTCGATCCAGGGCAACCTGTCGACCGACGCGCTCATCGACCAGTACGGCACGGACTTCGCGTTCCAGAACTCCGGTGGTCTGCGTGCCGACCTGACGCGCCCGCCGGAGGCGGTGGACCCGCCGCAGCTGAACGAGGCCGGTCTGTACAACATCGCCCGTGAGAACGTGCTCGCGGTGTGGCCGTTCGGCAACATCGTCGCGCTCGCGGAGGTCGAGGGCCCGATGCTGAAGGCCATCCTCGACAACGGGGTCTTCGAGGTCGGCGGCGGTCGGTTCATGCAGGTCGCCGGTCTGCGGGTCGACTACTACCTCGACGGTGTCACACCCGACGGCTTCCCGCGCGGCGTGCTCGCCAACGTCGAGTACTGGAACCACCCGGACTTCCCGGACGGGACCCCGGTGGACCTGTCCGCGAGCGCGTCGTACACGATCGCCCTGAACGACTTCATGTCGGTCGGTGGCGACAACTACCCGGTGCTCGGAGACCGGGTGTACTCGCTGCAGGATCCGCTGGAGGTCGCGATCGAGCGCTACCTCGAAGGCAACTCGCCGGTCAACCCGCAGATCGAGGGCCGGATCGTCGAGATCCCGGCACCGTGATCTGACCGCTGCGCGACCGCTGGAGGGCGGGGTCCACACCGGGCCCCGCCCTTCTGCTTCGTCTCCGGCCCTACGCTGGGTGCCGTGCACGAGCGGTGGATGCAGGAGGCGCTGGCCGAGGCGGAGGCCGCCGCGGCCCACGCCGACGTGCCGATCGGTGCGGTGCTCGTCCACGAGGATGAGGTCATCGCGCGCGGCCACAACCGCCGCGAGATCGACCAGGACCCCACAGCCCACGCCGAACTGCTCGCCCTGCGCACCGGCGCCCGCCACCTCGGCTCCTGGCGCCTGACCGGGTGCACGCTGTACGTGACCTTGGAGCCCTGCGTGATGTGCGCGGGTGCGCTGGTGCTGGCCCGGCTCGAACGGGTGGTGTTCGCTGCCGACGACCCCAAGGCCGGCGCGGTCGGCGCGTTGTACGACGTCCCCCGTGACCCGCGGCTCAACCACAACGTCGAGGTGGTCCGTGGGGTGCAGGCAGGGGAGGCATCCTCCCTGCTCAAGGCGTTCTTCGCGGCGCGACGCGAGCCGCACCGCGGCGCCTGACGAGCACCTCGCTGTCACCGCCGTGGTTGCCGGAAGCTGTGGGTCCTGCGTACCCTCCGCCTCGCCTGCTACGGCAGGCGCTGGAGGGATCGCATAGTCCGGCCTAGTGCGCCCGCCTCGAAAGCGGGTAGACCTTCGGGTCTCGAGGGTTCGAATCCCTCTCCCTCCGCTCGCCCACACCACGACGGGGCGGCCCTGCATCCCAGGGGCCGCCCCGTCGTGGTGTGACGGGCCGTCGGTGCGGTGACCCGTGGGCTGACCCGTGCCCTCGTCCGTTGGTTGGGGGTGGTCGTTCCCTGGGCGTGAGCCCAGGGAACGACCACCCCCAGGGCCGCTACCGGGGGATGACGGTCACAGGGTGGTCGATCCCTGGGACGGGTCCCAGGGATCGACCACCGGAGGTCTGCCGGGCGGCCTGCTCGATGGTCCTGCCCGATGGTCCGGGCCGGGCGGCCTGCCCGATCGTGCTGCCCGATGGTCCGGGCCGGTCGTCCGGGCCGGGCGGCCTGCCCGATCGTCCCGACAGGTCCCCCGGCAGGTCTCCTGGCCCTCGCACGGACAGGAGAAACTATACCTTTTGCGTAACACTAAGTATTAGGTACCGTGGACCACGAGCGGCGGCACACCCGGTCGGTGAGGAGGTTCGGTATGTCACCCATGGCACCCGACCCCGCCGCCGGGCCCTCGGCGGCCGCGCCACGTCCCGGCAGCCGGGGAGCGGATGACGGACCAGGCCTCGGCGCGGGTGGTGGGCGTGCGCGCGGGCCCTCCCCCTTCGCCGAGGTGGTGCCGACCCTGTGGTTCGTCGCCGCCTACGCCGCGGCGATCGCGACCTGGCTCGTCGCCGGTGACGCCCTGCCCGGGGGGCGGCTCCTGACGGTCCACCTGTTCACCCTCGGGGTACTGACCAACGTCGCCCTGGCCTTCAGCGAGCACTTCTCGCGCGCGGTGACCCGTACCCCCGGTCAGCGCGCCGCCGGGTGGACCTGGGGGGCGAACGCCGGCATCCTGCTGGTCCTGATCGGCGTGGCCTCGGATCTGACGCCGGCCCTGGCCGCCGGTGCGAGCGTCCTGGTGGCGGTGGTGGCCGCTGCCACGTGGCACCTGCGTCGCCTGCGCCGGCGCTCCCTCGGCGCGCGGTTCCGGTGGGTGGTCCAGCTCTACGAACGTGCCCACGGTGCCTTCCTGTACGGCGCCGTCCTGGGTGGGTTGCTGGGCGTCGGCCTGGTCACGGGTCCGTGGTACCTCGGTGTCCGCCTCGCCCACCTCCACGCCAACATCCTCGGCTGGGGCGGCCTCACGCTGCTGGCCACCCTGGTCTTCTTCGGCCCCACGATGGCACGGACCCGGATCGAACCGGGCGCCGACGAGCGGGCGGCCCGGGCTCTGCGGCGCGGCGCCGTCGCCCTGGGCGTTGCCGTGGTGCTGCTGCTCCTGCTGGGCCTGCCCGAGGTCGGGGGACTCGCGGCCCGGCTGGGTGCCGGCCTCGCGCTGGCGGTCTTCGCCGCAGCCGCGACCGCGGTGTGCCTGCCGGTGTGGCGTGCCGTACGTGGGGCCCGGCGCACGGCCCAGCGCCCCCTGGTGCTGAGCGTGCTGGCCTGGCTGCTGGTGGTCGTATGGGCCGATGCCGTGGTGGTCACCGCGGGGGCCTGGCGGTGGCTCGACGCCCTGGGCCTCGCAGCCCTGGCCGGGGTGCTCGCCCCCGCCATCCTCACGACCCTCATCTACCTCGCGCCGATGCTGCGGGGCCGGACCACCGGTCAGCGTGAGACCGTGCGCGCGCGTCTGGAGGTGGGTGCGGTGACCCGGGCCGTGACGCTCAACCTCGGTGTCGCCACGGTGGTCGTCGGTGCCACGCGCGTGCTCGGGGACCTGCCGGTCACGGGTCTGGGATGGGTCCTGCTCGCCGGGGTGGTCCTGTCCGCGGCGCTGACCGTGCTGTGGCCCCTGCGCGTGGGGACAGCGGCCGCGTGATCACCCTGCGACGTTCGAGTGGAAGGAACCACGATGGTGCGCGGTAGCGGCGAGACCTCCCAGGTGGTGACCGGTGTGGGCGAGGAGATCCCGATCCCGTCGCGGGCCACCACCTCCCGTGCTCTGCTGGACAACGAGCAGGTGCGCGTGGTGAGCTTCGCCTTCGGTGTCGGGGAGCGGCTCACCGAGCACACCGCGACCGAGGCGGTCGTGGTCCAGCTCATCGAGGGGCGCCTGCACTTCGAGGTGCAGGGAGCGAGCCATGAGCTTGAGCCGGGCGACTGTGTCTACCTCGCACCCGGCGAGCCCCACGCCCTCGAGGCCGTGGCCCCGTCACGGGTGTCCCTGGTGCTGATCCATCGGGCCGGCTGAGCACGACGCCGGCGGGTGGCCACGCCCCGGGACCGCCGGACCCACCGCCAGCGCCCACGGTGCGTGCGGCCGGGTGGCCGGCCCCCAGCGCGCCCGGGGCCGGCCACCCGGCTCGATCACGCCTGTCCGGAGCCCTCAGCCTCCTCCTTCGACGACCCGAAGAGTGGCTCGTCGAGGGTGGGCGCCGGTGGCTCCTTGGGCTTCTCCACCTGCTCGCTCTGCAGGCCCCTGAGGAGCGCGAAGAGCATCGCGAACACCAGGATGAAGATCGGGAGGCCGATCACGGTGATCACCTGCTGCAGCGCGACCAGCCCCGTCTCCCCGGCCAGGGCGATCAGGGACCCGGCGAGCACGCCCTCGGACAGGCCCCAGAACACGCGCTGGCGGACCGGACCGGGGTCCTCGTCGCCGGTGCACAGGATGTCGACGACCAGGGATGCGGAGTCGGAGGAGGTCGCGAAGAAGATCGCCACGATCACCACGGCCAGCCCCTGGACGAGGGTGGTGGCGGGGAAGCTCTCGAAGAAGGTGAACATCGCGAACTCGGGGCCGAGCCCCACCGCCTCGGTGATGGCACCGCCACCGCCGTTGATGCCGTCGATGTCCATCGCCGACCACCCGAAGATGGCGAACCAGATCAGCGTGAAGATCGAGGGGGCGAACAGCACGCCCAGGACGAACTCGCGGATCGTGCGCCCACGGGAGATGCGGGCGACGAAGATGCCGATGAAGGGCGACCACGTGACCGTCCACGCCCAGTAGAACACGGTCCAGCCACCCTGCCAGCCCCAGCCGTCCTCGCGCTGGTACTGGGCGAGCGTGTCGTTCCAGAACGACAGCGGGACGATGTTGGAGATGTAGAGCCCGAAGGTTTCGATGATGCCCCGGAGGAGGAACACCGTCGATCCGGCGAACAGCACGAACAGCATCAGGCCGACGGCCATGCCGATGTTGAGGTTCGACAGCCGCTTGATGCCCTTGTCGAGCCCCGCGACGATCGAGGCCACGGCGACCGCGGTCAGGATGGTGATGATGGTGAGCTTGACGGGCACGTTGTCCGCGAACCCGAACAGCTCGGTCAGCCCGGCGTTGATCTGGGAGGTGCCGAGCCCGATCGACACCGCCACACCGAACAGGGTGCCCAGGATCGCGAACACGTCGATGGTCTTGCCGATCGGCCCGTTGATCCGGTCCCCGAGGAAGGGGTAGAAGACCGAACTGACGCGCATCGGCAGCTTGTGCCGGTAGATCACGTAGGCGAAGGCCAGCCCGGGCAGGGCGAAGATGGTCCAGGTGTGCAGCCCGAGGTGGTACAGCGAGAAGCTCATCGCGTCCTGGGCTGCCTCGGGTGAGAAGGCCTCCACGCCCGCGACGGGGGGACTGGAGAAGTGCAGGATCGGCTCCGCCACCCCCCAGAACATCAGCACGGTGCCGATACCACCGGCGAAGAGCATGGTGAACCAGGAGACGTTGCTGTAGGTCGGACGGTCCCCGGGGTCACCCAGGCGCACGGTCCCGTAGCGGCTCAGGGCGACCCACAGCAGGAACACCAGCCACGCGGACACACCGCTGATGAAGAACCAACCGAGGTTCTCCACGATCCACTCGCGTCCGAGCAGGAACACCTGCTCGACGAGCCCGGGTACCGCGATGAGCACCACGAGGAAGACGACCATGAACCCCGCCGAGGCGAAGAAGATCGGTGCGTCGGTTCTCAGACCCAGCTTGTCTGCCAGTCGATCGAGCATCGCCTGCGCCTTCCCCCGTGTCACCGGCTGCCGCCGAGCACAGGAATCGATGGTGGCCCGCCGCTCCGGCCGGGAGTCTTTACGACCGGACCACAGATGTCCAGTGGTTTTCCTGGGCCTCAGTCGCCGTCGGGGCCCGCCACGAAGGCCTCCAACCGCTCCACCAGGCCCCGCGCACCGACGAACACCGGCGTGCGCTGGTGGATGTCGGTGGGCACCAGATCGAGCAGCGATTCCCGGCTGTCGGAGCCCCGGCCCCCGGCCTGCTCAGCGAGGTAGGCCAGGGGTGCGCCCTCGTAGAGCAGCCGGAGCTTGCCCGCGGGCTCCTCGTCGGTCCCGGGGTAGGCGAAGATGCCGCCGTGCAGCAGGTTGCGGTGGAAGTCCGAGACCGCCGAACCGATGTAGCGCTGGGACATCGTCGGGGTGTCGTCGCGGTTGGCCCAGTCGACGAACCGCTCCACACCCCGCTCCCAGTGGGCCGAGGCGGCCAGGTTGAAGCTGTAGTAGCTGGGGTCCTCGGGGAACTCCAGGTCGGACCAGGTCAGCAGGAACTCACCCGCCTCCGGGTCGAGGGTGAAGGCGTGGACACCGTCGCCCGCGCTGTAGACCAGCATCGTCGAGGTGGAGTACAGCAGGTAGCCGGCGGCCACCAGGTCGGAACCCGGCCGCAGCCAGTCCTCGGTGGTCGGGCCGTTGTCGGGGTCGTGCCGCCGGAACACCCCGAAGATCGTGCCGATGCTGACGTTGGCGTCGATGTTGGAGGAACCGTCCAGCGGGTCGCAGGTCACGACGTAGGGGCCACCGTCCTCGAACACGGTCACCTCGGGCTGCTCCTCGGATACCAGCGCGCACACCTTGCCGCTCTTGCCGAGCAGCCCGGCGATCACCTGGTCGGCGTAGACGTCCAGGCTCTTCTGCTCCTCACCCTGGACGTTGGTGACACCGGAGCGCCCCAGCATGTCCGTCAGCCCGGCACGCCGGGTCTTGCTGGAGATCAGCTTGCCGGCCAGCGCGATGTCGTAGAGCAGGCCGGTGAGGTTGCCCGTCGCGCCTGCGGGCTGGCGGTCGGCGAGGAAGCGCTTGATGGTGATGAGTTGGTCGGCGGGGTTCCCGCCGACGGCGGGGGCTGGCGGGTCCGGATCGAAGGTGCTCATGCGGGGCTCCCTGACTCGACGTTGGATGCGGCGGGCGCCGCAGGACCCTCCCAGGTGGCGTGCGGCTGACCCGGGTCCCCGAGCCTAGGTAGGGCTAGGGGGCCGGGAGCAAGGCGACCGCCAGCTGCCAGCCCAGGGCGGCCGCCGCAACGGAGGCGACCAGGGGCAGCGCCAGGTTGGTGACCGCCTGCCGGCGCGCACCCTCCTCCAGGAGTCGCACGCTCTCGTACATCGCCGTGGAGAAGGTCGTGTAGGCGCCGAGGAACCCGCCTGCGACGACCTGGCCCACCCCGGGGTCGAGGATCTGCGCCACGGCGAGGGCCGTCACGATCCCGGCCAGCAGGGACCCGCTGACGTTGACGGTGAAGGTGCCCCACGGCAGCAGGCCGGACGACCGGGTGCTGATCAGGTGGTCGACCACGTAGCGCGTGGTCGCGCCCAGTGCCCCGGCGACGGCGACGGCGATCCACATCACGACCCCGGCTCCCCGCCCGGTCCCGTCGCACCGTGCGCGCCCCGGGGTCCTCGGCCCCCGGGCCATCGCCGTGCCAGCCGTACCCCGAGCAGGGCTGCGAGGAGCCCGAGGAGCACCGAGGTGGTGGCGTACAGCCCGGCGAGCCACGTCGCGCCACCGCGCACCAGCCCGTCCACCTCCACGGCCAGGGTGCTGTAGGTGGTGAAGGCGCCCAGTGCCCCGGTGCACAGCAGCAGGCGGACGGCCGGATCGAGAGCCAGCCGCTCGGTCAGCAGGGTCAGGAGCAAGGCGAGCAGGAAGGCCCCGGTCACGTTCTCCAGGAAGGTGACCCAGGGGAAGGCCCCGGGGGCGGGCGGGAACCACGTCGCGAAGGCCACGCGGGTGACCGCCCCGACCGCCCCACCGAGGGCGACGTAACCGAGGCTGCGACGAGGGGGGAGGCGGCTGCGCACGGCCGGGAAGGTAGGCGCCCGCTGTGCGTCGTGACCTACGCTGCAGGTGCGTTGTCGGGAGGTGCAGGGTGGGTCGCTACCTGATCGTCGCCAACCGGGCGCTGGGTGGGGTCACGCTGCTCGAGGAGGTCCGTCGCCGCGTGGACACCGGCCGCCCCGCCTGCCACGTGCTGGTCCCCGCCGAACGTCCGGTGCCCACCGACGGTGCGCCGGACCCCGAGGGTCCGGCCGAGGACCGTCTCGCCGCCGCGCTGGCACGGCTGGCGGAGGTCGGGGCTGCAGCCACCGGCGAGGTGGTCGACGGGGACGCCCTGGAGGAGGTCGCGGCGGCCCTGGCAGCGGAGCCCTTCGAGGAGGTGCTCGTCGTCACCCTCCCGGGTGGGCTGTCGAACTGGCTCCCCCGCGGTCTGCTGGAGCACATCCGCAACCTGGTCGATACCCCGGTCCTCCACCTGACCGCGCCCACGGGCGTGACGACCCGCATGACCACCGCCGCGGTGCGGCTGACGGTCTACCTCGGGGAGAGCGACCGGGCCGGCAACCGGCCCCTCTACACCGAGATCGTGCGCCGTGCCCGCGACGCCGGGCTCGCCGGTGCCACCGTCCTGCGGGGGCTGGAGGGCTTCGGTGCGAGCCAGGTGGTCCACACCAGCCGCCTGCTGACCCTCTCCGAGGACCTGCCGATCGTGATCGTGCTGGTGGACACCGCCGAGCGCATGGACGCCTTCCTCCCCGTGCTCGACGGGATGGTCGGCGGTGGACTGGTCGTCCGCGAGGACGTCGAGGTGCTCCGCTACGCCGCCGCCGATCGGGGGGAGGGCGAGCAGCGGTCGCGACGGGGCTGAGGGCCGTCGCCGCCGGCCAGCGGGGACTACGCGCTCCGGGAAGCCTGGTCCTGGACCGGTGTCAGCTCCCCGGCGATGGCGCCCAGCAGCGACTGCAGCGTGGCGCGGGCCACCCGGTGGAAGGCCAGTTCATCGATGGCGGCGCCCAGTTCGCCGCCGGGGGGCTGGTAGCGGCCGTCGATCAGTAGCGCCGGGGTGTCCGGCTCGAGGTAGAGGCCGATCTCGCCGTCGAAGGCGGGCAGCAGCCGGTCGAGGGGGCGGGCCGAGCGGTCCGTGCTGGCCGTGGTCGGGTCCCAGGACAGCGAACGCCACACCGCGTCCGTCGCCGACCACGGGTTGCCGACCCGGGTCACCACGGAGCGGCGGATGCGTCCCCAGGACACCCCGACGAGCCAGTCGCCGTCGCCCGTGGGGCGGCTGTCGGGCAGCCACGACGGCTCACCCTCGAAGGCGGCACGCAGCGGTGCCGCAGCACCGATGACGGGTTGGAACACGCTGACCTGACCTGCCACGTCCGCTCCCTGTGTACCTCGGCGTCGAACGCCGGGGACAGCTCGGCCCACGGCGACGGTCGGTACCGTCGGGGGCGCGGCGACGCGCGACTACGGCCGATCGGTGGGACCTCTAGGGTCCTTGGTCCCGATCTCGCCGCCGGACCCCGTGGGGCCGGTGGCCGGTGTCAGGGATGCTGCGCGGGGATGCCCTCGAGGGCGGCTGCCGTGCGCTGCCGCCCGATCGCGATCAACTCCTCGGCACGGTGGAAGTCCAGGGTCCGGCAGGCATCACGGGGGACGGAGACGAGGACGTCGGGTGGATAGGCCGCCAGCCGGAAGCGGGTGACCGAGGCCTGCATCGCCTCCACCGACAGCTGCATCACCTCGAGGGTCCGCAGCCCCTGGGGTGTCGGCGCGAACCAGCCCTGCTCGTCGGGGTCGGGGAGCGCGGCCCCGCCCGCCGAGTGCCCGGTCCGCCCCGTGGCCTCCGGCACCTCGGGCTCACGCACCCCGTTGAACCACCCGGCGACCGCCCGGACCAGGTCGTGCTCGAGGAGCGGGTTGGCCTCGCGGCGGGCCCGCAGGGCGACCTCGTCAGCCGACGCGTGCTGGTCGCCGGCGCCCCGCTGCCCGGCCTCCACGGCCGCCGGCGCCGTCCCCGAGCCCGTCAGGTGCTCCTCGGACAGCGAGACGGCGATGGTCACGTCCGCTGCCGCCGCGGCGGTCGCGGCCACGGGGATGGGGTTGAGCAGGCCACCGTCGGCCAGGAGCCGGCCCTGCAGCACCACGGGGGTGATGAAGCTCGGCAGCGCGATCGACGCGCGGATCGCGGGGGCGAGGGGACCGCGTTGGAACCACACCTCCCTGCCGGCCAGCAGGTCCGTCGCGACCGCGGTGTAGGGGATGTCCAGGTCCTCGATGGTCCGCTCCCCGAGCAGCTCGGTGACCTTGGCGAACACCTTCTCCGCCCGGATGGCGCCCGGCGCCCGCAGGGTGGGGTCCAGGAGGCGCAACACGTCCCGTTGGGTCAGCGCACTGGCCCAGTCGGCGTACTCCCGCCGCACCCCCGCGGCGTGGAGGCCACCCACCAGGGCGCCCATCGAGGTCCCGGCGATGCTGATCACCTCGAAGCCGCGTTCCTCGAGGATCTCGAGCACCCCGATGTGGGCGTAGCCGCGCGCGCCGCCGCCACCCAGCGCGAGCGCGACGGTCGTGGGACGCGGCATCGGTTCCTCGGCCTCAGGCGGCGGGCGTGAGCTCACGGCCGAAGCGCTTGAGCCGCAGGGCGTTGAGCACCACGCTGATGGAGGAGAACGCCATGGCACCACCGGCGATCATCGGGTTGAGCAGGCCGAGGGCCGCCAGGGGGATCGCCGCGACGTTGTAGCCGAAGGCCCAGCCGAGGTTCTGGAGGATGGTGCGGTAGGTGCGCCGTGACAGCTCGATCGCCAGGGGCACGCCGGGCAGGTCGCCGCGCAGCAGCGTGAGGTCGCTGGACTCGATGGCGACGTCGGTGCCGGTGCCGATGGCGATGCCGAGGTCGGCCTGCACCAGGGCGGGGGCGTCGTTCACCCCGTCGCCCACCATCGCGACGACCTCGCCGGCCTCCTGGAGGCGCTCGATCTCCCCGCGCTTGTCGCCCGGGTACACCTCGGCGAGCACCCGGTGGATGCCGACCTGGGCGGCGATGGCGTCGGCGGTGCGCTGGTTGTCGCCGGTGAGCATGGCGACGGTCAGCCCCATGTCGCTCAGTTTGGCGACCACGGCCGCGGCGTCGGCCTTGAGCTCATCGGCCACGGCGACCACGCCGCGGACCGCACCGTCCCAGCCGATCAGCACCGCGGTCCGGCCGGCCTGCTCCAGCTCCGTGGCCCGCGCCGCGAGGGGGTCATCGAGGGCGAGGCCGTTGTCGGCCATCAGCGACCGGCGACCCACCCACACCGTCGTGCCCTCCACCTCGGCGTGGACGCCCTGTCCCGCGACCGCCGCGAAGGCCGTCACCGCCGGGAGGTCGCCGGTGCGCTCACGGGCGGCAGCAGCCACCGCCTGGCCGATGGGGTGCTCGCTGTCGGCCTCCACCGCGCCGGCGCGGCGCAGCAGGGTCGCCTCGTCGACGCCCTCGCCCGCCGCGACGTCGGTGAGGGACATCCGGCCGTGGGTCAGGGTGCCCGTCTTGTCGAAGACCACCGTGGTGATCCTGCGGGTCTGCTCCAGCGTCTCGATGCGCTTGATCAGCACACCGAGTTCCGCCCCGCGACCGGTGCCCACCATGATCGCGATGGGGGTGGCGAGCCCCAGGGCGCAGGGGCAGGCGATGATCAGCACCGCCACCGCGGTGGTCAGGCCCGTCAGGGGTTCGCCGGCGAGCAGCCACCAGGCCAGGAAGGTCACCGTCGCGATGGCGATCACCACGGGGACGAACACCGCGGAGATGCGGTCGGCGAGGCGCTGGACGGGGGCCTTGCCCCGCTGGGCGTCGGTGACCAACTGCACGATCTGGGACAGCGCGGTGTCGCCGCCGACGGCCGTGGCCCGGACCGTGAGCACGCCGCCGGCGTTGACCGTGGCACCCGCGACGCGGTCACCGGGCTGCTTGTCGACGGGCAGGGACTCGCCGGTGAGCATCGACTCGTCCACGGAGCTCGCGCCCTCCACCACCTCGCCGTCGGTGGGGATCTTCTCGCCCGGACGCACCCGCAGGAGGTCACCCACGGCCACCTCGGCGATGTCGACCATGTGCTCCTCGCCGTCGCGGAGCACCCGTGCCTGCTTCGCGCCGAGCTCCAGCAGTGCCCGCAGGGCGTGTCCGGCCCGGCTCTTGGCGCGGGCCTCGAAGTAGCGGCCCAGGGCGAGCAGGGCGACGATCGCCGCCGCCACCTCGAAGTAGAGGAACCCGCCGACGAACAGCGCGACGACGGAGTAGCCGTAGGCGGCCAGGGTCCCGATGCCGATCAGGGTGTCCATGTTGGCCGTCAGCCGGCGTGCCCGGCGGGCCATCTCCGCGAGGAAGGGCCAACCGACGTAGAACTGCACGGGTGTGGCCAGGACGAACTGGGTCCACCGCGCCCAGGTCTGCTCACCGAGCTCACCGGCGAACATCGCGAGCCAGATCACCACCAGTGTCGGCGGCACCGACGCGACGACCCGGATCAGCCACCGACGCTGGGAACGCTCCTCCGCGTCGCGCTGTGGGTCGTGGTCGTGATCGAGCTCCGCGCCCGGCTCGGGCAGGGGTTCGAGGGCGTAGCCGAGCCGGTCGATCGCCTTCTGGAGGGCCGCGGCGTCGACCTTGCCCGGGTCGAGGGTGACCAGCGCGCGCCCCGTCGCGTAGTTGACCTCCGCGTCGCTGACCCCGTCCTGCTTGGCGAGGGTCTTCTGGATCCGGGCGGCGCAGGAGCCACAGGTCATCCCCTCCGCGGCGAACTCGATGGAGCGCTCATCGCCGGGTGCGGTGGACTCGACCGTGGGGGAGGACATCTGCGGGACCTCTGCTCGTGTTCCGGGCGGACAGCCTATACCCCCATAGGGTATCCGTCGAGGTGGTGGTCGCCGGCCGTGGCCACGATCGCGGTCCCCTCCACGTGCAGCCGGCAGGGCGTGGCTCGAGCCGGCAGGAACGCGGCGTATCCAGCGGTCAGCGCCGCGGTGGTCTCGGCGTGGCTGAGCGTGACCTGTCCCTCGAGGCAGAGCACGATGGCGGCGCTGGCGGGATCCAGACGGTGTGACGCCGTGGCGTCCGGTGCGTCCCGGTACTCGTGGAGCGCGAAGTAGGGGCTCCCGGTCGCGTGACGGTGGTGCCCCGGCCCGATCTGGTGGGTCCGGGTGCGACCCACCGGCATCGCCCCGGGATCGAGAGCGGCCACGAACCCGTGGGTGTCCACCCGTTTGGTGGTCAGCCCGCCGCGCAGCACGTTGTCCGAGGCGGCCATCACCTCGACGCCGACACCGCCGAGGTAGGCGTGGGGGGTGCCGGGTGCCACCTCGAGGGCCTGCCCGGGTGACAGCTCGTGGAGCTCGAGGAGCAGCGCGACGAGCACCCCGGGGTCATCGGGGTAGGTGGCGTGCAGGGCCGCGATGTGCTCCCGGGTGCGCCCCCAGGCGGGCCGCTGCCCCCCGGTCGGTGCCAACGCCCCTCGCAGCCCCTCCAGTAGCTCGCGTCGCGGCGCCGTGGCCAGCCGCAGGAGGCGTTCCACGACCTGTGGAAGCGCCGCGTCACCGCCCTCGCGCAGTGCCTGCTCCACCCACCCGGCGCCGGGCAGCGTCAGGTCATCGAGCAGGTCGAGGGTGCGCTCCACCGCGCGGAACCCGCACAGGGCGGCGAAGGGTGTCACGGCACGCAGGAGCTCGGGCTTGGGCCAGGGGTCGGGGAAGCAGCGGTCCGGATGCCGCCTCGGGACCGCGGCCCGCTCCTCCGCGGCGAACCCACTGGCGGCGGCGGCCGCGTCGGGGTGGACCTGGATCGACAGCGGCCGCGCCGCGGCCAGCAGCTTCAGCAGGAAGGGCAGCCGGCCCCCGAAGCGTGCCGCGGTGTCCGGTCCGAGCAGGGCGTCGGGGTCGGCTGCGATCGCGGCGTCCAGCGGGACGTCGCCACCAGGGTGTTCCAGGGTGGCGGGACCGGCTTCGTGCGCGCCGAACCACAGCTCCGCCTCGGGGAGCGTCGGTGCCTCTCGCCCCTGGAGGGTGGCGATAGCGTGGCGCGAACCCCATGCGTAGTTGCGGACGTGGGCTGCCAGGCGCGAGGGACCCTGCGGGCTCGGGGTGATCGGCACCCCTGGGAGCTGCGCGGACGAACCCATGTCGCTCCTGTGGCCGGTGGCCGTTGCTGTCGATCCGGGGACGGTAGCTGCGTCGTACAACGGTTCGCGGGGTCCGGGTTCGCCACCGCGCCACGAGGACACCCACATGACGGTAACGACCGGAGCCAGCGACGCCGTCACGGACGCCGTCGTCGAGGTGGCCGGGGTCGTGCGGACCTTCGGCGACGTCCGTGCCCTCGACGGGGTCGATCTGCGGGTCGAGCCCGGGATCATCTACGGGCTGCTCGGCCCCAACGGTGCCGGCAAGACCACCTTGATCCGGGTGCTGGCGACCCTGCTGCGACCCCAGGCCGGCCGCGTGCGCGTGGCGGGGATCGACGTCCTGGCTGACCCCACGGCCGCCCGGGCGCGCATCGGGCTGGCCGGACAGTTCGCCGCGGTCGACGAGTTCCTGACGGGCCGGGAGAACGTGGTGATGGTCGGTCGCCTCTACGGCCTGTCACGCCGCGACGCCCGACGTCGCGCCGACGAGGTGCTCGAGCGCATCGGCCTGCGCCAGGACGCCGCGCGTCAGGTGGGCACCTACTCCGGGGGCATGCGCCGCCGCCTGGACCTCGCCGCCTCCCTGGTCGGCCAACCGGAGGTCATGTTCCTCGACGAGCCGACCACCGGCATCGACCCCCGCAACCGCCTGGAGTTGTGGCGGATGATCGAGGATCTGGTCGCGGCGGGCACCACCGTCCTGCTCACCACCCAGTACCTCGAGGAGGCCGACCGACTGGCCGACCGCATCGGCGTGATCGACCGCGGCGTGATCGTGCAGGAGGGCACCGCGGACGCGCTCAAGGCCGCCGTGGGTGGCGCGGTGCTGGAGGTGGTGGTGCCACCGGATGCCCACGGGCGTGCCAGGGAGCTCCTCGCTGC
Organism: Nitriliruptoraceae bacterium; assembly: GCA_007117945.1. Classification (GTDB taxonomy): domain Bacteria; phylum Actinomycetota; class Nitriliruptoria; order Nitriliruptorales; family Nitriliruptoraceae; genus T1Sed10-7. Next base: position 15,809 of record SKTN01000402.1, read on the forward strand.
CGTCACCGGTGAGGAGGTCACCGAGCGCGACGGTGGACGGCGCCTCAGGGTCGCCGCCCGTGACGGTTCGCGGACGCTGACCGAGGTGGTGCGTGCCCTCGACGACGCGCACATCATCAGCGACGACATCGGCCTGACCAGACCCTCCCTCGATGACGTCTTCCTGTCGGTGACGGGCCAACCGGTGGGCGAGGCCGGGGACGGTGATGCCGCATGACGAGGCCAGCGATCACCCCCAGCCCGCGGCAGCAACGACGGCCGCGGGGGCGCACCACCGTCGCCTCCACGGTGGTCGACACCTGGGTCATCACCCAGCGCAACCTGCTGCGCAACGTGCGCCTGCCCCAGGTGCTGCTGTTCTCCACGGTGCAGCCGATCATGTTCCTGCTGCTGTTCACCTTCGTGTTCGGTGGCGCCATCACCGGCACGCTGCCCGAGGCGGCCGGCGGGGAGTACATCAACTGGCTGATACCGGGACTGCTGGTCCAGGTCTCGGTCTTCGGTGCCGGCCAGACGGCGATCGGCCTGACCGACGACCTCAAGAAGGGGGTCATCGACCGCTTCCGCTCCCTGCCGATGGCACGCAGCGCGGTGCTGGCGGGGCGGACCTTCGCCGACCTGGGTCGCAACGCCGCGGTGGTCACCCTGATGCTGCTGGTGGGGGTCGCCATCGGGTTCCGCTACCAGACCAGCTTCCTGCGGTTCCTCGCGGGGGTGCTGCTCGCGCTGGCCTTCGCCTACGCGCTGTCGTGGGTCATGGCCGTGATCGGCCTGTACGTCAAGGAGCCCGAGGCCACGCAGTCGGCGGTGTTCCTCCCCGTCTTCCCCCTGGTGTTCGCCTCCTCGGTCTTCCTCCCGACCCAGACCATGCCGGACTGGCTGCGGGTGTTCGCCGACAACCAGCCCATCACCACGGTCACCAACGCCCTGCGGGCCCTGATGCTCGGCGAGGGAGCGTTGCTCGAGGGACAGGTGCTCGGCACCCAGCTCCTGCTGTCGGGGGCCTGGATCGTCGGGATCACCCTGGTGTTCAGCCTGTGGGCCATCCGGGCGTACCGGCGTGCCGTGAGCTGAGCCGGGGATCCTTGGACCCGGGGCTGTAGGGCCGAAGGGCCCGACAGCTGCGGACGCTCGCTCCCGGTGTCCCCACCGGCGTCCCGTACCGTGGGCGACGCGCTGCGCCGTCGGAGGACCTAGGGTCGATGACCGCGATGCGTCACCGTCCCGTACGAGCCGGAGGCAGCTCCATGGCCATCGACAGCCGTCCCGACGCGCAGCCGGAGGGGGGCCGGGTTGGCCCCGAGGCGTCCGGTGCCCCGCGGCGGCGCCGCGCGTCGAAGGTCAGCCGGGCGATCCCGGTGGCGGTGGGGATCGCGGCAGCCGGCGCCGGGCTCGCCAAGCGCTACCTCGACAACCGCGACCGCCAGGCGAGCACCGAGCGCCCGGAGCCGCCCGCGGCATCCCCAGCCGCCACAGCGC